>JBBRLW010000282.1:0-3601 GCA_038231115.1 Bacteroidia bacterium | reverse complement strand
TTATAGTACTCATCCCTGGCTCTTAATAATCCATGCCCATCGGACTCGCGCGCGAGTCCGATGGGCATGGATTATTAAGAGCCAGGGATGAGTACTATAAGTCCGGAATCCACGGTATAAGCCTAATTTTGGAGAACAATGCGCGCCGGATTATCGTTACCGTATGGTAGAAGGGGAAATGGACTCTCGCCAGCAATCCTGATAGAAATTACACATTGAAAAAAGAAGAAAATATCCTGCTGCGCCTTGATTCCCTATCTGAACTGCACCGGATGCTGGGACTGCCGAAGCCCCTGCATCCCCTGATCAGCCTGGGCGAGAACAAGGACAATTCCATCAAATTGAGCCAGCTCCCCAGCGCCTTTACCATGGATTTCTACAAAATATCCTATAAGAACAATCTTAAGGGGAAATTAAAATACGGACAAAGCTATTATGACTTTGATGAAGGCGGACTGATGTTCGTTTCTCCGAATCAGGTGATTGCCCACGACGAAAATAACGCGGATCACTCCGGCTATACCCTCCTGATCCATCCTGATTTTTTCCTGTCCTATCCCCTATCCCATAAAATCAAGCAGTACGGCTTCTTTTCTTATGCCGCCAATGAAGCACTGCATTTATCGGAAAAAGAAAGGGACGCGATCTTTTCCATCTTTAAATTCATTGGAGATGAGCTGCAAAGTCCCATTGATGATTTCAGCCAGGACGTCATTATTTCCCAGATTGAGCTCCTGCTCAATTACAGCAACCGATTTTACAAACGTCAGTTTTTAACGCGGAAGCTGGCGCATAATAATCTGCTGGCGCGGGTAGAGGCAATCCTGGACGAACATTTCAACCACATCAAATCAGGGATGCACGGGATCCCGACGGTGCACTTTCTTTCGGAGCAGCTACATATCTCTCCGAGCTACCTCAGCGACATGCTGCGATCCCTGACAGGGCAGAACGCGCAGCAGCATATCCACAACAAGCTCATTGAAAAGGCAAAGGAGAAGCTATCGAGCACGCCCTTATCCGTAGGTGAAATTGCCTACGAGCTGGGTTTCGAGCATCCGCAGTCCTTTAGCAAGCTGTTCAAAAAGAAAACCGATGTATCTCCGCTGGAGTTTCGCGCTTCATTTAATTAGATAATCCACCGAATTACACACACAATCAAACACAAAAAATATGATCAATAAAATTTTAGTGACCGGAGCCACCGGACAAATGGGCAGCACGGTTGTTTCCACCCTGCTGAAGACGATGTCTCCCGCACAGATCCATGTTATCTCCCGTAAAGAGGAAAAAATGGCGGCCATGAAAGCGCAGGGCATCCATACCTTCATAGGCGATTATGACGATGTAAGCTCCCTCGAAAAAGCCATGGACGGCGTAAATACAGTCCTGCTGATATCCGGCGGCGACCAGGGCGACCGTATGCAGGAACATAGAAATGTGGTGGATGCCGCTAAAAAGATGGGCGTCCGGAATATTGCCTATACCGGCAGGGCTCTCAAGGATAGAACTACGCTCAATAACAGGCTCATGCAGGATCATTTTGATACCGAGGACTATATCAGACAAAGCGGACTACAGTATACCCTCTTCCAGAACGGACTGTATATGGAGTTCCTGCAATTTTTCGTCAATAAGGACCACATGGAAAAAGGCATCTTCCTGCCTGCCGGTAACGGGAAAGTCGCCTTCACACTGAGAAGCGATCAGGCCGAAGCCATGGCCAATGTCCTGGCACAGGAGCCCTTTGAGAACAAAACGTATCAGTTCACCAATAACGAGAACTACACCTTTTCCGATGTAGCCAGCGTACTCTCGGAGCTTTCCGGAAAAGCCATCAGCTACACGCCCATTGCGCTATCCGCGTTTGAAGACACGCTAAAGCAGCGTAACCTGCCGGAGCCTATGATCGCCAAGATGAGCGGATTTATGGAAGACATCAAAAACGGACAGGAGGAGACGGTCTCCCCCGATATGGAAGCCAAGCTCAAGCGCAAGCCCACCTCCCTCAAACAGGGCTTGGAAGTACTGTTTGGCTTTTAAATGATTGAAGGGGGAGAGGGGGGAAGCATCTGATTACCAATTAAAGAAGTAATTCGGGGTAAAATATCAACTTATATGAGAAATATCTTCACAATCTTATTGCTGTTTATATTTTTAATGATTAATGGTTGTAATAAGAATTTACAGCAACAGATTATTAATGACATAGAAGATTCTTGTAAGAAAAAGGAATGCATAGTTAGAATGGATAACATAACCAATTTCCAATGGGATAGTATGATTGTATTTACTCCATCTGCTGGTCCAAATACGTATTCGAAGCTTGGAATTGATTATGCGATTGACGATCAATTAATTATGGCTTTTTATAAGAGTCGCCATATTGTGTATATACGCGATGAATTGTATGATCCGGAGAAACCCAGGAAACTATCTTTTGAATTGCCGTTTAACAAGTCCGATTATAAGATATTGCCACGAGATTCAGCCATATTCAGAGTTAAGAAAGAAAATGTTTCTGGAGAAAATTTATATGTGCTTATACCTATAACAGGGGATGAATATGTATCTAAAAAGTATAAAGGTGATCAAGTTTCCCCAATAAAGTAACTACCGAGTAAATTATAATCTTATGGAGGTTAAACTGATTAAGAAAAACAGGAAGACGTCCAATTACCTCTTACTGAGAGCGGAAAGCGATCTTCTCTTTAAGAAGGAGGGTATTGTTGGGAAAAATATTGTCTCTTCATCAGTCACAAACCTGGGGGTCTGAAGAACAAACGATCAAGGAATTAGAAGATTTGGTATTATACTATACTATACTACGAAGGGATATAATATTGACAATACTCCGCTTGATGAAATTCACGAGATTAAAACCTTTGATAAGGCGCTGTGGCACCGTAATGAAGATTTTCCTAATGATTTGTCAGATTTTCAAGCCTATGTGCCTACCGGAATGTTTATTGGTTGGCTAATTAAGATGAACTTTATGGAAGAAGTGACGCCCCCTCAGAGTTTTCAGAGGCACTTAACAAATTTTCCCAATCTGTGATTAGTGCTCCCCAATTTTATATGGACTATATGGATGGCGTCTTTCTATCAAGTGACCTCACTAGAGAAGGCTACCTATTTACGGAATATTATTTCGATTTTAACAATGGCTATTATTTAAGTGATATAGAGAGTAATTTGGCATTGGAATTGCCCTCATTATTTAACATAGAAGACTCGCTAATTAATTTCAATATGATTTGTGGAATAATTAACGATAGATTTACAACTTGGAAAAGCAATTATGATCAAGATGAGCAGATACAGTAATTACCTCTTTGTAATTACCCAGTTACTATTTAGTAGCTGCAATGAATCATATCAGCACAAAGAATCCACTCATGTGACTAACAAACTTGTTAATACTCATATAGACTCCTTACCAGGCGGCAGTATGTCACAAGCATGCTCTTGTAAAGTGGAATATCAGGAAAAGGAATATGCCGGGAATGGTCTGACAAATCGCTTTTTCGGTGTAAGCGGATTCAATGAAAAGGATAGCTCCTGTTGGCAAGCGCTTGCTGAGGATTATTATAATGAAGTC
>JBBRLW010000281.1:0-3603 GCA_038231115.1 Bacteroidia bacterium | reverse complement strand
GCTAGCGTTCATCCTGAGCCAGGATCAAACTCTTCATAGTAAAAAATCTTTGTAATTCGACTTACACTACCTTTTTATCCTGTCTTCCTATAATCTCAATCTTTAAAAGAACTTATGAAACCGCATTTGGTTTCGTTTTGTATATCTTATGACTTCTGGTCATCCGCTTCATTCGCTTAGAGCGAAACGGACAGCAAAGGTACAATCAATCTTTCTAATCTTCCAAAAGTTTTTGAAGAAATAATTTTCTTCTCCAATCTTTCAGAATGGCCGCCTCTCATTTAGAGCCGGACTGCAAAGTTACATCTGCTTTCAGAATCTGCAAAGCTATTCGCTTTTTATTTCCTGAGCTGATTCAGCTAATCTGAATCGGGATGCAAAATTACTCAAAATTTCTAAACTCCCAAACGTACCGGAAAAATAATATCTAATCCGTTTGGCGCGTTTCTCATTTGAAACGGGACTGCAAAATTACGATTTCGTTTCGATTCTGCAAGCATTTTGAAAAATAAATTTTCGGGTGCTTATGTCAAACCCTTTTCGAGTTTGGGAGAGCAAAGGTAGGATAAATCCTGTAATTGCTGTCTATTTGGAACTAATTTTCTGATTGCTCAGAATCCCTTTCGTCTTTCCTAATGGGAGTGCAAAGGTAATGGATGTTTCCATATTTGCAAGTGCGTTTCAAAAAAAAATGATGTACTCATTTTCCTTGCTGTCTTAGCTCAGTAATTTACTTGTTGTAATAGCTTCTGTACCAAGCAATGAAGTTCGATATTCCGGTTTTGATCGTCGTCTCTGGTTTGAAGTCTATACGTTCAAACAGGCTTTCTACGTTGGCGTAGGTCTTGGGAACATCGCCGGGCTGTATGGGCTTATACTGTATCTCGGCCTTAATGCCTGTTGCCTCTTCTATATTATGGACAAAGTCCATGAGGGCTACCGGCGCATTGTTTCCGATGTTATATACGGTATAGGGCGCGGTGGAGCGGGATGGCAGGAGCTTCTCCCCTTCTTCGCGCTTTATCCCTTTGGGTGCATGAGGAATCAGGCGGCGTATGCTTTCTACGATGTCATCCATATAGGTGAAGTCACGCATCATGTCTCCGTTATTGAATACTTCGATGGGCTGGCATTCTAATATTTTCCGTGTAAAGATGAATAGTGCCATATCCGGCCTTCCCCAGGGACCGTACACCGTAAAGAAGCGTAGTCCGGTCGTCGGGATGTTATATAGATAGGAATAGGTATGCGCCATAAGCTCATTTGACTTCTTGGTGGCGGCATACAGGGAAATAGGATGATCTACATTATCGTCCACGCTGAAGGGGAAGCTCTGATTGAGTCCATAGACCGAGCTTGAGGAAGCATATATCAGATGCTTTACCTGCTGGGCGCGGCATCCTTCGAGGATATTGAGGAATCCGGAGATGTTACTCTCTATATAGGTATATGGATTTTCGAGGGAGTAGCGTACGCCGGCCTGTGCCGCAAGATGGATGACGTAGTCAAACTGCTGACTGGCAAAGAGGGCAATCATGGCGTCCTTATCCTCGAGGCGCAGCTGAATAAACTGCTGCTGCGGCGATACGTTGAGCATCTGATTATAGCTAATCTGCTCTTTGGAGATACCGAGGCGCTGGAGTCGGCTGTATTTGAGTCCGACTTCGTAATACTCGTTGATGCAATCGAGTCCGGTGACGTGATATCCGTTTTTGAGCAGAAGCTCAGTGAGGTGATATCCGATAAATCCGGCGGTGCCGGTCAGGAGTATCCTATTCATGGTTTATCCGGTAAAGCTATTAAGGGTAGCGTTTTCGGTTACAGGCTCCAGTAAGTGAGCGTTTTGACTTTGTTTCTGAATATCCCTTTAATGTCCACGAGGATCCCATCGGTTCCGGTGAGCTGCGCAAAATCGGCTTCGGACATATTCATGTACTCGGCATGGGGAACGGTTACGATGATGGCATCATACGGTCCGGCTGGCTCAGGGATCAGGCTGTATCCGTATTCGTGGTGGAACTCCTCTGATGAAGCATGTGGATCTACAATATCGACATTTACGGAGAAAGAAAGCAGTTCGGTGATAACATCGGCTACTTTAGAATTCCGGATATCGGATACGTTTTCTTTGAAAGTGGCTCCCATGACAAGCACACGGCATTGCTTAAGCGGCTTGTTTTTATCGTTGAGGAGCTTGACGGTTTCTTTGGCTACATAGGCAGCCATAGAATCGTTGGTCTGGCGGCCTGCAAGGATCACTTTGGAGTGGTATCCTATTTCCGAAGATTTGTAGGTCAGGTAATATGGATCCACACCAATACAATGTCCACCGACGAGTCCCGGGGAAAATTTCAGGAAATTCCATTTGGTTCCGGCAGCTTCGAGAACATCATAGGTATTGATGTTCATTTTGTTGAAGATGATGGATAGCTCGTTCATGAGGGCGATATTTAGATCGCGCTGGGTATTCTCGATGACCTTGGCGGACTCGGCTACTTTGATGGATGCCGCTTTGTGCACTCCGGCCTCGATGATAGAGCTATATACGTCGGCTACGACTTCGAGGGACTCGGGTCCGCATCCGGAGACAACTTTGGTGATTTTTGTGATGGTATGCTCCTTATCTCCCGGGTTAATACGCTCGGGGGAGTACCCAACTTTGAAATCGGTTTTGAATTTGAGTCCGGACTCGTGCTCCAGGATCGGAATACAGTCTTCCTCAGTACATCCGGGATATACGGTTGACTCATAGACCACATAATCTCCTTTTTTAAGGACTTTCCCAACGGTACGGCTTGCCCCTATGAGGGCGCCGAGATCGGGATTGTTGTGCTGATCAATGGGCGTCGGGACAGCAATGATGAAGAAATTGACGTCTTTTAATTCCTCGAGCTTGTGGGTAAAGGTGATATCTGTTCCGTCAAAATCAGAGGCGACAAGCTCTGAGCTGGGATCAATGCGGTTGTTGAGCATTTCCACACGGTCAGGCTTGATATCGAAACCGACGACTTTGAGCTTCCTTGCAAAGGCGAGGGCAATCGGCAGACCGACGTATCCGAGGCCAATCACGCCGAGGGTTTTCTTTTTCGATGCTAAATCCTGATACATATCTATTTAGTTCTTATTGAATACATTGAGTGAGCTGAACAGTCGGGCCAGGAATCCTTTCTTGACCTGATTGTCTTCTTCGTAATAGCCATAACCGTAGCCATAGCCATATCCGTAACCGTAGCCATAACCATAGCCATATCCGTATCCTTTGCCATAGCGGTAGCCATAGGCTCCACCGCCAAAGGATACGTCATTAACGACGTAGTATATATTTTCCTTCTGCCAGTCATCATGGATAGAGTTGATGACACGGATATAATCCTTTTTGGTATATCCCTGGCGGCAGATGAAGATGTTGATGTCAGAGTATTTCATCAGGATACTGGCATCGGTAACAAGTCCGATTGGCGGAGTATCGAGGATGATGTAATCGAACTGCTCGGCAAGCTCGGCCAATAGCTTTTCGATGCGTGGACCCATCATAAGCTCGGCAGGGTTTGGTGGAATCGGTCCGGCAGATATGATGGACAGGTTCGGAATAGAGGTCCGTTT
>JBBRLW010000280.1:0-3614 GCA_038231115.1 Bacteroidia bacterium | reverse complement strand
GTTCCAGCTACAAGCTATTGAATCCTTTGACAGACATTGATTTTGAAGAAGACCTTGGCCCTATGAAGAGTCTGCTCAAAATACCCGCCAACGATGATATAGACCTGAATAAGGTCTTAGAAGCGGATGCCTAAGGTGACGACCAGATTGTTTTTATAATCTCTGACTTTTGCTTCAGAACTATAGTTAGCCGGAGGGTTCGTCAACGAATATGGAATGTAAGTATAATTAGTGCTGATAACTTGATATCCGATGTCTAAGTAGTACACCTGATTATTGGATTTGTCAATATCTTTTAGTCCTATTCCAAGAGAATATGTATTGCCACCGCCACCTCCCGAGGAAGCGAACTGTGATTTATACGGACTGCCCAGAAAGCCAAGTCCGCCTCTAAGCGCAAATATGCCATTGATATACTCAGCTCCGAGCCTCAGATTGCCTGTGCCCTGGAGGTAGTATTTTGTATTTTTATTCTGAGTCTGTGCGCCTTCAAAATTGGTATTGATTCGCCCCTGAGTATAGTCCACATACTCATAGTCGAGGGAAATAAATCCATATCGCCTGTCCAACAATGCTCCAGATAATGTATATCTGAACGGGGTTACAATTGAATACTGATAAGTTCCTGCTGGACTAACCTGTCCATACGTTGCAGGGCTCGTGGTCGGATATTTTAATACCGTGCTGATCTCGGTTGTGTAATCATCACTCATGGATAAATAGGTAGGGGAGTGAAAAGATAGACCCAGGCGCAGCCAATCCTTGGGACGATATATGACTCCGAGAATTGCAGCGAATCCATATCCGGAAGTGCTTACGTTTTCAGTGAGCTTTGAGCTTTTGTAGATCACAACACTATCATCGCGGCTCAGATTATTTTCAGAAAAAGTCCTTTCTGAAGTGTAATTCACAATAGGAATAAGAATAGATCCACCTATATAAAATCTGTTTTCATAATTACCTCCTACAGATAGATTAATGTCATTCATAGCTCCACGCGTATAAATCTGATCATTCTGCAGTTTGCGAAAAGGTTTTTTCTCTCCGGAAGCTGCTCCTACATAAGAATATGAGTCCGTAGTGCTTTTATTGATGAGCAAAGAATTATAGGCTAATGTTGCTATGCTGAAAGGATCTTCCAGACTGCTTAGCGCTCCTTCGGGCTGGCCGTAAGCCTTATCTTTATAAAAGTCGGTGATACTCGTCTTGGTATTGATTGCTTCGAGCGTTGTATGTGCCTGATAGGACTGTGTGCGATTGAAACCGAAGGCATAAGTCACATTGACCCATCCTGTTGTTTTAGGAATGCCCTGCGAGTATTTTACATCAGATAATACGAGTCCTACTCCCCCAACATTGAAATTATACTTGTCATCCTGAGACTCCTGCCCCAGAAAAGTAGAGGTCGCGGAAGGATGCGAAAATCCAAAGCTTCCGGCAAACTCACTTTTCCTATACACCCCAAGTCCTGCCGGATTAATGCTCGCGCTCACAAAATCTCCACCAACTGCTCCGAAAGCTCCTCCGCACGATATGCTCCGTGCAGTTGATTGATAGGTCTGCTGAGAATACCGCAGCACATCAGTAAATAGCTGTGCATTAGCAATCGATGGTAATATGAGGGACGATAGGAACAGGCCTAAAAAGGCAAAATTTCTCCTAATCATTGTTTCAATCTCGGTTTGGCTCCTTAACAGATTAATATCGTGGACGGTTCACTCGTCCACCGCCATTACCACCTCCACCGTTACTGCCGCCACCTCCACCGGATGGAGCATATCCACCGCCAGTATTGCGGCTTGGCTCGAAGCTGCGGGCAGGAGCATTATCATATCGTGGCTGAGTCTGCTGATAAGCGGGCTGTGATTGCTGATAGGTCGGCTGCGATTGCTGATATGTCGGCTGGGATTGCTGATATGTCGGCTGGGATTGCTGATAGCTTGGTCTGCTTTGATACTGCGGTGTAGACTGATATCCATTACCAGAATAGGGATTTGGTGCCGCATTCACATCTCTGGAATTTGATCCGGAATTATATTCCGGACGAGTAGTAGAAGGCTGAGTAGTCGTATTATTGTTATAGTCCGGACGGTTACCTTGTACATTTTGTCCATTGGATGTGCCATTATTGCCTCGGTCATAAAATACGCCTACTCCGGAAGGCTGATATCCATTGACGTTATTACCTCCGGTGGCAGCACCATCATAATTAGGACGTCCGTTTACAGATCTTGGAACATTGGATCCCGATCCTGAGCCCATTGTGCTCCCCGTTGTACCGGTAGCTTCTCTCTTGACAATCAAAGGTCTTCCGACAACAGCCTGGTTATTAATGTATTGAGAACTGCCCTGTCCGCGTGGTCTGTTAACCGGAGCGTCCACGGAAACTCCACTGCCAGATCCACTTGAGGCCGTACCATAATAATTCGATCCGCTGTTAGCTCCATAGCCGGAGTAATAGCTCATGTCATAACCTCGGTTGTAATAGTTATAGGGCGAATAATATGGATTATAGGTATTGTAAAAGCTGTTATAAGATGGATTGTAATAGCTTCCGTAATAAGGACTGAAACCATTACCCCATCCATAGTTGACCCCGTAATTTAGACCTCCGTAATTGGCATAGCCGTAGCCCAGACTGAATCTCCAGGCACTGCCTGCATAAGATCCAGGATTAGAAAACGGATCATAATAATCAGAGTAAAATCGATTGCCACACCTTCCGCCGTATCCTGATGAGCCACCATAGTTATTATAATTTCCGTAGTAGTTGTTTGTCACCCCGCCTGTAGCTGACTGATTTGAATAATTCTGATTTCTCCCCGATGAGCTCCCCGGATAATAATTAGCTCCGTTATTTTGTCTGTATCCGTTATTAGAAGAGGTAGTACCCGTCTGATTCTGTCCTTCATTACTCCGAGGTGTAGAGTCCGATCTCTGCGGACTTGCAGCCTGTAGGGCAGCAGGACTGATTTTGGCAGCCTTAGGCTTCTTCTCCATAGAAGGAGAATAATAGACATCATCAAAATCTGCCGCAGCGTTCGATGTCTGTTTGGAAGATACACATGAGCTTAGCAGGAGTCCGGCAGATAGTATAGAGAGAAAAATATTGACTTTTTTCATGAGACTGTTTGAATTACTAACAAGGCGAATCAAGGATTAAATCGGTAATTTCGCCTTTTCTTAGTATAAAATTGACAAAAAGCATTCCAGTATAATGGCTGATAAAATTACGTCGCGGAAAGAGAATTATTCCGAATGGTACAATGATATTGTTAAAAATGCCGGACTGGCTGAACACTCAGCCGTAAAGGGATGTATGGTCATCAAACCGTATGGCTATGCAATCTGGGAACGCATCCAGGCAGAGCTTGACAGGAGGTTTAAGGAAACAGGCCATGTCAACGCTTATTTTCCTTTATTCGTACCGAAGTCATTTCTGAGTAAGGAAGCCGCTCATATTGAGGGATTTGCAAAGGAATGTGCTGTTGTTACGCACTATCGTCTGAAAAATGCTGAAGACGGGAGCGGAGTTATTGTAGATCCTGATGCCAAGCTGGAGGAAGAGCTTATTATTCGCCCTACATCCGAGACTATTATCTGGAACACCTACC
>JBBRLW010000279.1:0-3619 GCA_038231115.1 Bacteroidia bacterium | reverse complement strand
ACAGGCACTAAAGTTTTACAGAAGCAAGGGAAGAAATCAAGACCCTCCCTAACAATCCCTCACAGGTGCCTGCAGGGCAGCGCGAAGGGAGCCTGCACAGAATTATCTGTTAGCAATCAGGATTAGTTAGCAAGCAATTTCAGCTTCTCATAATCGGACGCACTATATGTTGACTTATTGGCTTCGAGCCATTTGCGGAGGATCGTCCGGTTCTGGTCAAGCTTCTGATAATTACTAATTACTGCCTGTGCCGGACCAGATAATCTTCCGTTTTTGCTCAGCAGGGCATCGGCTATATAGGAGATTAGCTGAGGATCATCCAGCAAATTCAGCTGCTGAAGCGCATCCATGGCATTTTTGCGCGTGCGGAATTCCTGTGAAGTATTAGCCAGCGATATCAGCTCGGATTTATAGGCACTGGCGTTGGGATCGGTTTCAATGGCAAGGCGCAGAAAGCTGATCCGCAGCTGATGGTCAAAGCCTGGACCCAGGTTCCGGAAAGACTCAATCTGCCGGGACGTAAGCAGCGCAGGATTTCCGGCAAGCTTTGAGAGGGCAGCCTCAGCAACGGCGTCGCTGGAGTCATGTCCGGCCTGGAGAATCATCTCCAGATGTCCTGCATCGAGCGGCAAAGCACGGACAGCCGCCAGCCGAATTTTCGGATTGCTGTCTTCCAGGCCCTTGCGAATCAGGCTCATCCCTGCGGGCGAGGTACTTCCGCCCAATTGCTTGAGCACCTCCGCTTTGAGCATGATAAAGCTCTCCCGGTTGTATATGCTCGTCTGGATATTAATCTTTTCAGACTCCGTCCAATGACTCATTGCCGCAAGGGCATCAAAACGATCCAGAATACTCTGCGCTTTCATTGACTGGACTATCAGCATCTCTCTGGGCTTTTCAAATGTGACCTGCTTCAAAATATGATTGTCCGGATCAAACAGGACATAATCCACCGCCTTGTGCTTTGGATTAGGTATGGATATGGTTTCGGTTTCGTGCTCAATCCAGGGACGTACGGTATCGCGCGTGCCATCGGTGTACCAGACCTCGAACTGAATCGGCATCCGGAACAGGCCAATCAGCTCATTACGCGCCTGTACCTGTTTGACACGGAATTCTGTGACATCCGTACGCGCTTCATAGCTGACTTTGTACTCCGGCTCTCCGCCGTGATAGAGCCACTGATCAAAAAACCAGTCGAGGTTATATCCGGCTACATCGTGGAAGGCGATCATAAAATCGTAGGTCTCCACGTTTTTGAAGCTGAATCTGTTGAGGTAATGCGTTACAGTCCGGCGATAATCCTCATTTCCGACCACATATCGGAGCATATCAATAACAAAGGATCCCTTCTGATATATTCTTGCGGTACCTGCGCCATTGGAGGCAATCGGATTATTGTTGGCTTTGGAGGCATCGAGTGCCGTATTCTGCTCATTGCGACGGTTCTGGTCATAATGATCCTCTCCGAACAGGTGCCGCTCGGCGAGCTTGGCATATTGCGTGGCAAAGGATTCCTGAAGCCACATATCCTTATTGGAGCGGCAGGTAATGAGGTCTCCGAACCATTGATGCGCCATTTCGTGGGCATTGACGCTCACATAGCTTCTGTCCCGATACATCCGATCATTAACACAGAAGAAATCTCCGAAAATAGTAGCCGAAGTGTTTTCCATAGCTCCATAAAGGAAGTCCTGCACCGGAATCTGCGCATAGCTTCCCCACTGATATTTGACGCCCGTTTCCTGCTCAAAGAAGTCCATGATCTGCGAGGTATAGCGATACGTTGGCTCCATGCGCTCTTTCCAGTCCGGATACATGTAGTTTTCCAGAGGAACCTGTCCTTTTTGAGACTTCTCATGAGCGATAGTATATTCACCGATGCCCAGCATAACGAGGTATAATCCATGCGGATGCGGCATCTTGTAGTGCCAGCGCTTCATGCCGCCCGATACTTTTTTCTCCTCCCGCTTTGATCCGTTGGAAAGCACCTGATACGGCTCGGGGAAAGTCACAACCATTTCCGTGACGAGCTTATCATAGAAATCGTCATGTCCCGGGATCCAGTGGCGGTTATCAATACCTTCGCCCTGTGTCCAGATTTGTTTGCGGGCTTTGCCGAGCGGATCGTTCCAGCCGATGAAGTAGATCCCCTTCTGCGGCGTACATTCATAGTCGAGGTAGAGGGTATGGATGCCCGAGCTGCTGCTCAGGGATTTAGGCGGATAGATAATGATTCCCTCAGGTGTAACACGATTACGCACCTTAATGCCGTCTAATTTGACCTCCTTAAACGTCATGTTGATTCCATCCAGGAAAATAGTGTCCACCTGCGCGCGGATGGCGCGGAAAGTATGCGTTGCCTTTCCGAACACTTTGCCGGCTTTGGTATCAAACGATACATCGAGCAGCAGATGCTCGAAATCCGTCTGCGTCTCGCGAATATGCCCCTGAGGATCAATAGGAAATGCGCGGAACGAAGTCTGGGCGCGGCTTGGGAATATAGTAACGGATAGTATCAGGATCAGTCCAATTGTCCTGACTTTACAACGCATTCTGGAAAACATTCTGCGAAGATAAACGGGATCAGCGGAATTGCCGGACTTGATGTGGCTGGAGATTGAGCTGATAGAACAATTTCAGTAGTCTGTCCTAACGTATCAAGCAGCTGGCCAAATAAATCTGGATTTCGGTTAGCTGCTTCCGTACCGACCTGGTATTGTAAAAGTGCTCAGATATCGGGGGATTATCCTTAAGGCCATTATTTGTTGTACAGGGTTTACCTTTGCTACAAATAATAGAAAAAATGGTTAATATCAGTAATTTCTTGAAATTCAGTGCAATAATTCTGTTTACTTGTTGTCTGAATCAGTCTCTTATGGCCCAGTCCGTAAAATGGTCAGATCCTATGAAAGCGGCAGAAATTCATGAGTTCGGAAGCTACCTGGGAACTTGGGGAGGATATATCTACACGATGGTTAGCGAGGGCGAAAAATCTGGAAGTAGCTTATACCTGTCCACCTTTTCTACAAAAGATCTATCGTTTCAGAATAAGGTGGAGCTGCCTATTATTGCGAGCGATGATGGCGGAACAACGTTCCAAATTTCAGACCGGATGATTGTCAAGGGCACTATCTATCAGTTTCTGACCCAATATCAGAAAGAAGACAATCGTACGCGGTTCTATGTTCAGCGGAACGGACTGGATGGAAAACCTATGGGAGCCATGATCCTCCTCGGAGAGTACCCGGCAGAAAAGAAAAAGAGACAGGGATCATTTAATGGTGTCCCTTCGGCTGATAGCAATAGCTGGCTGGTAGTTATCAATCCTCCTTTTGACAAATATGGCGGAGAGTCCTTTGGCTTCCGTATCTATAACAATCAGTTTGAAATTCAGAATCAGCTATCTGCCAGTCTTCCGTACAAGGATAAAGATGTACATCTGGAAAATATTGAACTTAGTAGCAATAGAGACATATACATGCTGGCAAAAGTAGAAATAGATAAATTTGAAAGAAAATCAAGTGATGAAAAAGCTGAATTTAACCTGATCAGTATTTCTCCTGGAGATGGAAACAAAGTGCGCGAATATGATCTGAAGCTTACGGATATGGAGATT
>JBBRLW010000278.1:0-3646 GCA_038231115.1 Bacteroidia bacterium | reverse complement strand
CCTCAACAAAAATGCGGTTGAAGATATGTGGGGCTTCTATGTAAATGGGCTCCGGTTTATGGGACAAATGAATCCCTATCTTGACTTTGAATTGCGGAAATATTATCCGGAATCTCACTATATCCTCGAACGATTCAAGACTGATTTTGTAGTGGCAACCACGCTTCGGAATCTTCATAAAGGAATAGAATCGGGCTATTATCACGGTGATTTGAATCCGGAAATTGTTGCCAAGATATATGCATCGCGCCTGTTTGCAATTTTTGATGCCGAGATGTTCCCGGTAGAGCGCTTCAGCCTGTCAGAAACTTTGCTCACTATGCTAAAATATCATATTCGAGGTATTGCAACGGTAAAAGGCATAAACGAGCTACAGAGGCTGCTGACTATATCTGTAGAAAGCGGGATCTCAACTCAGGCGTAGGGAGCATACAATTATCCTGCTTTCCGAACCATTTGTATCGGTTTCTGGCGATGAAATTATAGATCATATCCCGAAAAAAGCGCGGGAAAATATAGAAGACACGAGAAAGACTCCAGGGTAAAGACAAGCTTCCGAGGATTTTTAGCGCTGCACTTGATTTGAATAATAGGCTCCCTTCCGATGTAAGTAATGCTACGGAATCAATGTCTGAACTTACATTATGCTCTTTGAACAGCTGTCGGGCAAAATCAGACTGTAGGGACACGAACTGGAATATAGAATCCTTATCATATTTTATAACGAACTGAACAAATCCGTTGCACAGGTTACACACTCCATCAAAGAGAATGATATTTTTGCCCCCAGAATCCATGGTTAAATAACCGCAAAAATCAGGCATACATGAAGATTGGAATTATCAGCGATACGCACGGATTCATAGACGATAAAGTCATCAAACATCTTCAGGGATGTGATGAGATCTGGCATGGCGGTGACTGGGGAAGCGGAGTGGAAGAGAGATTAGAATCTATCGCTCCATTGAGAGGCGTATATGGCAATATAGATGGTCAGCATATTCGGACCCGCTTCCCCAAATTTCTTGCGTTTGGAATCGAAGGGTTTCGCGTACTGATGACTCATATTATTGGTTCAGGTACCCGAATAGGAGAAGAAACACATCAGCATATTGAACGCAATAAGCCTGATATTCTGATTCATGGTCACTCTCATATACTGAAAATTGAGCGGAACAAACAGTTCGGCTTTATTCAGATCAATCCGGGCGCAGCGGGCAGACATGGATTTCATCATGTACGGACACTTGTTCGGATGGATATTGAAAACAAGAAAATCAGGGAAATGTATGTGGTCGAGCTGGGGCCAAGAGCTGAAATCGGTGGCGAGCTTTAATCAAGCCAGGCGGCAATTGATAATGAGTCCTGAAGCTGCATGCAATTGAAATGGCCTTTAGGACACTTGTCAAATCCTATTTTTGAGCAGGGGCGGCATGAAAGTCCATTGACTTCAAATTGAGTGGACTTCCGAACTAATTTCGGAAAATTTCCTCCGAAGTATGGATACATGCCGAACTCAGGAATAGTATTTCCCCAAATGGATGCGATCGGTATTTTAAGAGCAGCTCCTATATGCATGAGTCCCGTGTCATTAGTGATCAGCTTCGCAGCCCGACTAATTACTAAAGCCGATTCAAGCAGAGTTAGCTTTCCGCATAGATTTGTAGCGTTAGGATAATCTGAGCTGAGCCGTATTCCCATGTCAGATTCCCGCTTGCCACCGAGTAGAATGAAGTGCTTATTTGAAGAATATTTGATGACTTCGGCTACTTTGTAAATAGGAAAGCGCTTGGTATCGTGTTGTGCAGCAAGGGAAAACGCTACAAAATCAGACGGAAGCTCAAAATTCAATCTCATACTTTGAGGAATGTAGAAATCGAGCCCCTGTCCATCGTTTTGTATTCCGAGTGGTGTTAAGGCATCAAAATATCGATCTACAATATGCTTGTTAGGCAGAATAGAAGTCCATTTCAGATTAACAGCCAGCCATTTTTGGAGATTAAGCTTGTCAAAAGTGATAGACCTGGCTTTCAAGCCCGATATTATCCTTTTAGATCGGAGATTCTTGTGCAGATCTATAATGAGATCAAAGTTCTCAGACTTTAGCTCAGCAATGGTTTGGGAGATATTTTCAGATAGGATATGCGTATTATCCACGTATTGATTCGCATCAATAATCTCTCTGAAAGCAGATTTGGTTAAATAGTGTATCTCGGAATCGGGAATTTGCTGCTTTAGTGCTCTTATTACGGGACTGGTCAGGACAATATCGCCTATAGAGCTGAACCGGATAATTAGAATTTTCAAACCTTGGCCTGACGATTTTTCATGAAATAGTCCTGAATTTCAAAGCGATCCATGGTATTCAATACCTGATTCGCCATAATTCCGGCTTTACGGGCTGCATACACTCCGAATTTCATATCAGATATTCCGGTGGTGATGTGTGCATCCGGATTAATACTAATGATGGCACCTTTATCAACCGCCTTTCCGAGATGTCTCCAGTCCATATCCAGCCGGTGCGGATTGGCATTTAACTCAATCACTACCTTATTAGCGATACAGGCATCAATAACTTTATCATAATCCAGCTCATATCCCGCCCGTTCTGCAAGCAAGCGAGATGTGGCGTGTCCCAAAATAGTCGTAAAAGGATTCTCAACGGCTTTGATGATCCGCGCGGTTGCTTTTTTCTTGTCCATTTCGAGTGAGGAATGAACAGAGGCAACAACATAATCGAAACTTAAGAGGATTTCAGAATTATAGTCCAGTTCACCACTGACGAGTATATCCGCTTCTATACCCTTGAATATGATGAATTTGCCTCCAAAATTTTTGTTCAGCTCATCAATTTCCCTGTGCTGACGCATAATCGTTTCCGGATGCATTCCATTAGCATAGCTCGCGATCTGTGAGTGATCAGCTATTCCAAAGTACTCGAGTCCCTGTGCAATACATGCTTCCGCCATCTCGAGGATGGTATTCGCACCATCGCTGTACTTAGAGTGATTATGAACCGTACCTCTTAAACGCTCATAAGTGACAATCTGATTTTGATCAATATGATTAATGCGTTGTAGCTCATCCAGGCCATTGCGCATTTCGGGAATTATGTAAGGAAGGCTTAATGATTTATAGATATCCTCATCACTGGCAATGGAGTCAATATTTATAGACCCGAGTCCTGCAATATGGTCGGGATGTCCCGTGGATATGAATAGATCCTCCATCCAGTGGGATGGATCGGTGTAGTGAAGCCTTACAGGAAAATTACTTTTCATGCGATACGGAATGGAAGTAGAATCCAATAACTCCCCTACCGTTTTCTCGGAAATCTCTTTACGCTCGTGATTTGGATCAATAACGAGGAAATCTACGACTTCTATCAGTTCATCTTTTCGGCGCATGGCTCCGGTGATAGACATCTGCTGTACGGCAGAGCTTGATTTCAGAAGATTTTCTACGTCTATGGCTAATTTTTCAGCATAAGAATATAGTATTACACTCTGATGGGCAAAGTAAAACTCGAGTCTGGCTTTGATCAGGTCTTCTGTTTTTTTACCGAATCCTTTGATGCCCGCTACTTTTCCGTCAATAGCGAATTCCAATAATTCCTGAGGACTTTCAATTCCTAATTCTTTGT
>JBBRLW010000277.1:0-3683 GCA_038231115.1 Bacteroidia bacterium | reverse complement strand
TAAGCCAATACATTGAGTCATGCGGGTATGGCAGCGTGGAGGGATTGTGGAATCCTGTCCGCAAATTCTGACTACCTCATCAATCCGTGTTCAATTTGACTAATTTCGCAGGCTATTAGATAGTAGCGAGCAATGAAGATTATTGTCCCTATGGCGGGAATGGGAAAACGGATGCGTCCCCATACCCTCACCGTTCCCAAGCCCCTGATTCCGGTTGCCGGAAAGCCTATAGTGTTCCGCCTTGTGGAAGATATTGCAGGCCTCTGCGACGAAAAAATCGAGGAAATAGCTTTCATCATCGGAGATTTTGGCGCGGAAGCCGAGGACTCGCTCCGCAGTATCGCTCAGGAGCTGGGCGCGAAATGCTCGATCTACTATCAGGAAGAAGCCCTCGGCACGGCCCATGCTATTTTGTGCGCTGCAGAGTCTTTAGACGGTCATCTGATTGTTGCTTTTGCCGATACCCTATTCTATGCTGATTTCAAGCTCGATACCCATCAGGATGGTATCATCTGGACTAAGCGTATTGATAATCCGAGCAGCTTCGGCGTGGTAGAAACGGACTCAGAGGGTGTAGTCAAGCATTTCTGGGAAAAGCCGCTGCAATTTGTATCCGATCAGGCGATTATCGGAATCTACTATTTCCGCGATGGGGCATATCTCAAGCGCGAGCTTCAGTACCTGATTGATAACAATATACAGGTGAAGGGAGAGTATCAGCTGACCGATACGCTCGATAATATGCGCAAGCAGGGGGCAAGATTCAAAACCGCTGATGTCAATCACTGGCTCGATTGCGGAAACAAGGATGCGACCGTCCTGACCAATCAGATGGTGCTACAGCTCAACCGCGAGAAGGACTGGGTTTCTCCGGAGGCGAAGATTATTAACTCGACCATTATCCGCCCCTGTTTTATCGGAACGGGTACGGAGATCAGCAATAGCGTTATCGGCCCCTATGTATCTGTTGGAAACAATAGTAATATAGAGAATTCGATCATCAGCAATTCTATTATCCTTGAAAAGGCGATGATCAAAGCCGCGATCCTTGACAACTCCATGATCGGCAATTACACGTCCTATCACGGAACGGCAGAGTCCATTTCCCTCGGAGATTACTCGGAGAAGAGATAGATATATCGAACAAGCTGTTAATCAGCGCTCGAGTACCGCACGGATGTGATGCGCTATGACCTCGAAGCTCTTCTGGAAGCTGAAATTATTGGTCAGGATCATATCGGCCTCGTCGCGATAGGGCAGTAGAAATCGCTTGTAGGCCGGATAGACATGATGATGCCACTGGTGCAGTATCACATCCTCGGGAATGGCGCGCTCGGATTCATCCCGCTGCATTCTGCGCCGCATTTTGATGTCATCGCGGGCATCAATGAAGAGCTTGAGGTTCAGGAGCCGCATAATTTCCTCGAAATAAAATATAAATAGTCCTTCTACGACTACCACAGGGGCCGGACTTAAGAGCTTGACCTCAGGGGCTTTATTGGGATTATTGAATACATATTCCTTGATTTCCACGACTTTGTTCTGTGACAGCAGTCGGAGATCATTAAGAAAACGCTGATCATCAATGGAGCCAGGGAGATCGTAATTGACGATCCCGAACTCATCCGATTTCTGCTCGTGTATGGGCAGATAATAATCGTCCTGAGAAATGATGCAGACTTCTTCGGGACTAAAGTTGTGGCGCAGCTGGTTCAGGAAGGATGTTTTCCCGGAGGCGCTTGGGCCTGCAATTCCGATGAGGTAGATCTGATTCATTTGGAGTACAAAGATAGTCATGGAACCGCCTCCCTGCCTTTGTCCCCTATCTTTGTGCTTATTTGGCTATGGAGTATATCAAAACCGAAATTCGTGAGCGTGTTCTTTCTATTACGCTCAACCGGCCGGACAAGCGCAACGCGCTTTCGGCTGATTTTGTCAGCGAGCTGATCCAGGCTTTTGAGGACGCAAAGGGTGATGACGCCGTCAAAGTGATTATCCTTAAGGCGGAAGGAAAAGTGTTCAGTGCCGGAGCCGATCTGGCTTATCTACAGCAGCTTCAGCAGAATAATTTTGAGGAAAATTATGCGGATTCTTCTCACCTGAAGAGCCTCTTCGAGCTGATGTACACACATCCGAAGGTCATTATTGCCCAGATTGAGGGACATGCCCTCGCCGGAGGATGCGGACTTGCTACGGTGTGCGATATTGCCATCAGCGTGCCCGAAGCACGATTCGGATATACAGAGGTCAAGATCGGATTTATTCCGGCCATCGTGATGTATTTCCTGCTGAGAAAAATCGGTGAAGGCCACGCCAAAGAGATGTTGCTCACCGGACATCTCATTAACGCGACCAAGGCCGCACGCTACGGACTCATCACGGAAGTAGTTGATGCAGATACAATTGGCTCCCATGTGCGTCATCTCGCTGAAAATATCGCGGAATCTACCTCCGGAGAAGCGGTAGCGCATACCAAGCAGATGATCGCTCAGATACAGTCGATGGAACTCAGCGAGGGGCTTGATTTTGCTGCCCGATCCAATGCGCATGCACGTGCTTCCGAAGATTGCAAACGCGGAATAGCGGCTTTCCTTAACAAGGAAGATATCAAGTGGTAAACAAGATATCCCCTCAGCACGCCTGATTTATGTTTCCTGATGCAGCCAGATACCACAGAATCCGCAAGCGGATTAGAATAGCAGATCCTGTTGTGATCCGGCCTGTCCTGTTGCTGGTATTGTGTATCGTGATGCTATTATTGAATATGGCTCATACGCAGGGTCAGAGCCGTGCGGAGCTTGAACGGCGCCGCCGCGCTAAAGAGGAGGAAATTTCCCGAACCCGTAGCCGTCTGCGGGAGGTCAAGGCCGAGCAGCGCAAAAACTCCGGATACCTGCGCCTCCTCAACAAGCAGATTGAAGACCGCGAGGAAGTGCTGACCAACCTCAACCGGCAGATGGATATTATTGAAAAAGGACTTGATCAGGTTGGGGAGCAGGCCTCCGATGCCGAGCAGCGTATGATCAGGCTGAAAAAGTCGTACGCAGCTATTGCGCTGATGATCTACAAGCTACGAATCCGCGATAAAGATCAGTACCTGTATTTTCTACTCAGCTCTAAGGATTTTAATGACGCACATCGCAAAGACTATTATCTGCGGTACCTGCTCAGGAAGCAGCAGGAGGAGTTTCGGCAGATACAATCCACGCAGGAAATGCTTGTATCCCAGATATCTACGCTGAAGCAGCGCCAGCAATCCAAAGAGGATCTCAAGCGCAGCATGGAGCAGCAGAAACTGGGACTGGAGTCAGACCGCAGGGAACGTGCGCAGCTTGCGCATACCTTGAACAACAAACAGTCAGACCTGAAATCGCAGCTCCAGGAGCAGCGGCGGAAAGCCGCGCGGCTTCAGTCAGCCATTAGCCGTATTATAGCGAACGAGATTGCCTCGGCCAGCAAATCAGGTAAAGGGAAAAAGAAGCGCCGCTCGGGCAGTACCAATCAATCAGAAGAACAGCGATCCGAGGAAGTGCTGATCGAAGCTTCTCCGGAGTCTCAGGCACTATCCAATAGCTTTTCCGCCAGCAAGTCGCGACTGCCCTGGCCAGTAGATCGGGGCTATATCTGCGAGCGCTTCGGATACCACGAGCATCCGCAGATCCCGGGCGTCATGGTACAGAGTG
>JBBRLW010000276.1:0-3685 GCA_038231115.1 Bacteroidia bacterium | reverse complement strand
TAGCTGTGGAGGCATATCCGTAGCCTTTCCATTCCTTCCGATACCGTCGGACTGAGAATCGGACGTACTTCAAAGCCTTTGCTAATTAGTGCATCGGCAACCGATTTCACGCGTGCCGCGCCCGGGATAATAACCGTCTGGATAGGTCCGATACCTGAAACTATATGGGAAGATTGCATTTCCTCCTGAAATAGTATAGCATGGCTGAGCAGGGTAGTGCGTTCATCATCAAGCGGTTCAGATGCTTCAATTTTTCTTCGGATGAGGGTATAATCTTTCGGAGGCAGCGCCGTAGAGTAGATAAAGCTCCGGCAGAAATTGACCAGATACTGCTTCATTGCCTCCGTGCCCAGTACAACGGCTCCATGATAGCCGTAGGCTTTCCCGAAGGTCATCAGCCGGATAGCAACCTGATGTTCCAATCCCTGATCTACCACGCATCCCCGCCCCTGAGGCCCGTAGATCCCTCCTGAGTGTGCCTCATCCACAATCAGATGCGCTTTAAAGTCCGCACAAAGCGCGGCCATATCTTTTAGGGGACATAGATCCCCGTCCATTGAGTACAATGCTTCAACGGCTACGAAGATATTTCCACTGCTGCTGATCCCCTGTAATTTAGCCCGAAGATTATCCGGATCATTATGCCGGAAGCTGAACGAGCGCGCCGGACAAATCCGTAGTCCGTCACGTACCGAGGCATGGATCAGCGCATCATAAACAACCGTATCTCCCTTTTGAGGAATAGAGGCAAAGATCCCGAGGTTGGCATCATAACCGGAGTTGAACACGAGGGCAGCCTCCGTCTGAAAAAACTTCGTACAGAACTGCTCCAGATCTTCTGCTTCCGGACTATTTCCCGAGAGCAGCCGCGATCCGGTTGCGCCCCCCGTATGGCTATATTCTTCGGAAGCTATACCTGCCAGTCCCAGATAATCATTGGAGTAGAAATCTGTCCCTCCCCCATACGTTTTCAGGCTACGCAGCCGGCCATGATCTGTCTGTCTGGACAGGGACTGCGCAAAATACGCATCAAGAGATGATTCTGACATTTATTCGCAGCAGATATCCTGATCCTATACGAGTTCCTCTACGGCAGCCTCCTTGAAGGATTCACGCGGCGTCAGTCCCAAAAGATGGAACATGCTGGCGTCATCATTAAAGGATGGGTTGGGCGTAGTAAGCAGCTTATCTCCGGAAAATATGGAATTGGCACCCGCCATAAAGCAGAAGGCCTGCTCCACCGTGGACATTTCCTGCCTGCCTGCCGAGAGCCTGACCATCGCCTCCGGCATCAGGATGCGTGCCGTAGCAATCATCCGGACCATTTCCCAGATGGCTACGCGGGGCTGTGATGCCAGCGGGGTTCCTTCTACCGGAACGAGCGCATTGACCGGCACAGACTCCGGATGCAAAGGCATATTGCTCAGCGTATGCAGCATTTTGATGCGGTCATCGTCCGTCTCGCCCAATCCGATGATACCTCCGCAGCATACGGAAATTCCGGCTTTACGGACATGGGAAACCGTATTCAGACGGTCATCATAGGTGCGGGTAGTAATGATATCCTCGTAATGCTCTTCAGAGGTGTCAAGATTATGATTGTAGGCATAAAGTCCGGCTTCCTTTAAACGGACGGCCTGATCTTCCGTGAGCATTCCCAGCGTACAGCAGACTTCCAGTCCCATCTGATTCACCCCCTTGACCATGTCCAGAACGCGGTCGAAATCGCGGTTATCGCGGACTTCTCTCCAGGCGGCACCCATACAGAATCTTGTTGATCCCGCCTCACGTGCTTTAGATGCTGCTTCCAGCACTTCTTCTTTCTTCAGCAGCGCATGGACTTCTACGCCGGTGTGGTAGCGTGCTGCCTGAGGACAGTAGCTGCAATCTTCGGGACAGCCTCCCGTCTTGATGGAAA
The DNA here is from genome assembly GCA_038231115.1 of Bacteroidia bacterium. Classification (GTDB taxonomy): domain Bacteria; phylum Bacteroidota; class Bacteroidia; order CAILMK01; family CAILMK01; genus JBBRLW01. The sequence continues at coordinate 1,767 of JBBRLW010000276.1, read as the reverse complement.
GCAGCGTACAAACCTGCACTTCCGAGCCTGTATGATAGCTTCTGTGAACTGTAGCCGCCTCAAAGACAAGGTCTAATAGAGGACGGTAGTATATATCTCTTATTTCCTGGAGGCTCCAGTCGTTTCTGATTACCGGCATTTGATTACTTTCCACAAAGTTTGATTTTTTCAGGCAATAATGGAGAAATCAGCTGCTGAAATACTGAAAATTGAGATGGGCACAAAAAAATCCCCGTACTGGAACCAGCACAGGGATATATGTAACGCATTTAGCCGTTTATTAATGATCGTGGCCATGGTCATGGACATGTCCATGATCGCGTTCCTGCTGGGTGGCTTCTCTGATGGAGCTGATGGTTACATCGAAAGTGAGCTTCTCACCCGCAAGGTCGTGATTTCCATCTACAACAATGTTATCCGGAAATACTTCCATGACCGTAACCAGCATCGGACCATCTTCAGTGGAAGTCTGGAACTGCATTCCAGGCACAATTTCCAGCTCGGCAGGGAAATTTTTGCGTGGGACATCATACCGCAGATCATCGTCATATTCTCCGTAGGCATCTACCGCTTCTACGTCAATGGTTTTTGACTCGCCTACTTTGAGGCCTTCCATCTGGCGCTCCAGTCCCGGGATAATATTTCCCTGACCGTGCATGTACTCCAGCGGATGCTCTGATGTTTCGATGGATTCTCCGGCCTCATTTTTCAGGACGTAAGAAAAGCCGACTACTTTGCCGGGCTGTACTTCTTCTGACATAATCTTCAATTTACAGGTTAGGCCTGCAAGTTAGGCATATCTATCCTAATGACCGCTTCCGGTAGTATTTATAGACGTATTGATAACGTGTAGATGATTGCCCGTTCATATAAATCTGTGTCTGGTCACGGAGATTTCCTTTGCGGTCATATTTGAATCGGCTCATGCTAACCGGCTCTCCGAATATGTTAAACAGCTCTTCCTCAATAAGCCTGCCTTTGCGATCATATTTATACTGCCAGTGGGCAGATAGTGTCGTATCCCGTGTATCGAAATTACTTGCCGATGTCCGCTTGCCTTTCTTATCATACGTATAAACGGATTGATAAACTTTGGAGCCGGAAGGCTCCAGCATGGCATATTCAGTCATCTGATTGAATGTATCAAACTTGAATACATCCACCGCTGAGAGCTTGGCATCCAGGGCAAAGGAGGCAACCTCTTTGAGATTCCCGAAGGAATCATATTTATAGACATCCCTGTTCTCAATACCGCCGCCGCCATTGAACGTGATCTTCATCATCAGCCTGCCGTCCTGTGCATATTCGTAGTTTGTCTGAAAACAGATGTGTTCCTGCTCATCAAATTTGCGCTCGTTTTTGAGCGCGCCGTTTTTATCATAGATGAAAACCGTACGCTTGGGTCCCATATCTACCGTATGGTCAATCCGGACTTGAAGCCTTCCTTTTTTGTCATAACGTTCAGTGAACTGTCGGGTAGGGGTCATGAAGCCACCATCCCATCCGTTATGCTCCAGAAGCATGATGCTCCGGACTTTAGTATCGCGCATGCGGGTACGATCCGGATGCACGGGTTGTGCGAGCGCTGCTGAATATAATCCACCGCAGAATAGCCAACACATCAATAGAAGATGTAAGAGCCTGTTCATGATGATGCATGATTTACTTGTAAATGTAATGTATTATACCCACAAAAAAGTTTCCCAGGCACAGGATTTTTTGGATACTATATCGGATAAGCAGAATTTCTGCAATCCTGGGCAGATC
>JBBRLW010000275.1:0-3689 GCA_038231115.1 Bacteroidia bacterium | reverse complement strand
TTCCATTGCCCGTAGGCGGAATCATGTCTAATGCAAAGGGAGAAGTTGTAGCGCGGCAGTACGAGGAACTGGATGCACAGGTCAAAATGCAGGGGAGTAACCTTGGCTCTCCCTTTATGACGCTATCGTTTTTAGCATTGCTGGTGATCCCTCAGCTTAAACTGAGCGATAGAGGACTCTTCGATGGGAAAAAATTCGAGTTTGTATCTCTGTTCATTTGAACTGATATAAATTACGCCCCGATTCATTCTTATTATTCCGGATCAAATAAGGCCTTTGAGCTTTAATCGTACTAATTTTGCATAGAATATAGATATCAAAGAAATACATGACAAACGGATATATATTTATTTTGATCCAGATACTGATTGCAGCAGGTTTTGTGACCTTAGTTATGGTTGCGACGCACATGCTGGGGCCAAAACGGAAAGGAGTCCGCAAGCTCGAAAATTTCGAGTGCGGAATTGACTCCGTTGGTGATGCCCGTCTGCCTTTCAGTATCAAGTATTTTATGACGGCTATATTGTTTGTCCTGTTTGATGTTGAAGTTATATTCATGTATCCCTGGGCAGTTTATTTTAGGGAATTTGTCCGCGAAGTTGGCGTTCAGGCGTTCTTCTCGATGGCAATTTTTCTGGGGTTATTCTTGCTCGGATTCGTATATATTGTTAAAAAAGGCGCCCTGAAATGGGAATAATCAATCATTTAAGATTAATTTAATGTCTGAAGTAAAAATAGTTGAGGCACCGGATGGAATAGCTGGAGAAGGATATTTCCTTACCTCATTTGAAAAAGTAGTAGGCATGGCACGATCGCATTCTTTGTGGCCTCTGCCCTTTGCCACTTCCTGTTGTGGGATAGAATTTATGGCGACTATGGCCAGTCATTATGATCTGGCACGATTTGGCTCGGAACGGATGAGCTTCTCTCCACGGCAGTCAGATCTGTTAATGGTGATGGGTACTATTGCCAAGAAAATGGGACCTGTCCTTAAACACGTTTATGAGCAGATGGCCGAGCCAAGATGGGTACTTTCCGTTGGAGCCTGTGCCTGTAGCGGTGGTATATTTGATACATACTCCGTATTGCAGGGAATAGACAGGATTATTCCGGTTGATGTATATGTGCCAGGTTGTCCGCCACGTCCGGAGCAAATTCTGGAAGGCATTATGAAGATTCAGGATCTGGTGCGCAATGAGCCATTACGCCGCAGAAATGAGCCTCAGTATAAACAGCTTCTGGCCGGTTACGGAATTGAATAAATTGACCTCAAATCGCAACAATTAGTTAATGATCAAGCTTACCAGCGAAGAAATATTATCCCGCATACAGTCAGCATTTACAGAGGGAATTGTAGAAGCCTACGAGTCCTTTGGAATGCTTACGGTAGTGTTTAAAAGGGAAATCAATATAGAACTCCTGTCATTTTTGAAGCAGGATAAAGATTTGAATTTCCATTTTCTTACCGATCTGTGCGCTGTCCATTATCCGGACAGGGAGAATGAAGAAATGGGAATGATTTATCATTTGCATAACTTCTTTACAGGAACACGAATCCGTCTGGAGTGCTTTTTTCCGATAGCAGACCCGACTATACGCACCATCATTCCTCTGTGGAACTCAGCCAATTGGCAGGAACGCGAAACCTTTGACTTCTACGGAGTTATATTTGAAGGACATCCAGATTTAAGACGAATTGTTAACGTAGATGAAATGGATTATTTCCCGCAGCTGAAACAATATCCCTTAGAGGATGCCGTTCGGGAAGATAAAAATGATGCAATGTTTGGCCGTTAATCCCTGAAGATCAATAATATACATGGAAGATTTTAAAGAAGAGACCTTAAGGGACGAGATGGTTTTCCCCGCAGATAACGGGCAAACAAGCATTACTGCCTCCAAAACCCGTGAACTGATACAATCCGAGCAGGATCTATATACCCTCAACCTGGGACCTACCCATCCGGCTACACATGGAATTTTCCAAAATGTCCTCCAAATGGACGGTGAGAAAATAATCAGCTCGGTTCCTACCGTCGGATATATACACCGGGCATTTGAAAAGCTGGCGGAGCACCGCCCTTTTTATCAGATTACGCCTATTACGGACAGATTGAATTACTGTTCAAGTCCGATTAACAACTTCGGATGGCACATGACGGTGGAAAAGCTCCTCGGTGTGGAAATGCCAAAGCGGGTGGATTATCTGCGCGTCATTGTTATGGAACTGGCACGTATATCGGATCACCTGATCTGTAACTCCGTATTGGCAGTAGATACCGGAGCCTTATCCGGATTCCTGTACGTTTTCCAGATGCGGGAAAAAATCTATGAGATCTATGAAGAAATCTGCGGTGCGCGTCTGACAACAAATATGGGACGTATCGGAGGTTTTGAGCGGGATTTATCCGCGAAGGCAGTTCAGAAAATTAAAGACTTCCTGATAGAATTTCCGAAAGTTTGGAAAGAGTTTGAAAGCCTTTTAACCCGCAATCGCATCTTTATGGATAGAATTGTCGGTGTGGGTGCAATCTCAGCGGAAATGGCGCTGGATTATGGATTTACAGGTCCTAACCTTCGTGCTGCAGGAGTGGATTATGATGTCCGTGTAGCAAGTCCTTACTCAAGCTATAACGATTTTGACTTTGATATTCCTGTAGGAGAAAACGGAGATACTTATGACCGATTCCTCGTGCGAAGTGCAGAAATATGGAATAGCCTGAAAATAATTAATCAGGCTTTTGACAATCTTCCGGAAGGGCCGTATCATGCCGACGTGCCGGAGTTTTATCTGCCTCCGAAAGAAGAAGTGTATAATAACATGGAGGCATTGATCTATCACTTCAAGATCGTTATGGCCGAGATCGAGGTTCCCAAAGGAGAAGTATATCACTCCGTAGAGGGTGGAAATGGAGAACTCGGGTTCTATCTGGTAAGTGATGGGGGAAGAACACCCTATCGTCTGCACTTCCGAAGACCCTGCTTCATATATTATCAGGCTTATCCCGAGATGATCAAGGGACAGTATTTATCAGATGCCATCATTACGATGTCATCCATGAACGTCATTGCCGGAGAATTAGACGGCTAAAATTTACTCAGTCAAGATCAGAACAAATGGAAACTATGAGTATCAACTCCAGAGAGATCGTTTTTAATGAGCAGGAAATGTCCCGTGTGCGGGATTTTATCTCCCATTATCCGGAAGGCAGGCATAAATCGGCACTTCTGCCGATACTACACATGGCACAGGAAAAATTCGGCTGGTGCAGTGTAGAGGTTATGGATTATGTAGCGTCGCTGCTGAACATTCAGCCGGTTGAAGTGTATGAGGTAACTACATTCTATACGATGTTCAACGTCCGGCCTACTGGAAAGTATGTTCTGGAGGTTTGCAGAACAGGTCCCTGTTGCTTATTAGGTGCAGAGCGCATCATTGAGTACATGGAAAAGAAGCTGGGCATCAAGGAAGGCGAAACCACTCCGGATGGACTCTTCACTATCAAACCAGTGGAGTGTCTCGCAGCCTGCGGATATGCCCCTGTGCTTCAGATGGGTGATTATTATTATGAGAATCTCACTGAAGAAAAGATAGATGCTTTATTTGTTGAGTGGACAGAGAAAGCTCATGAAATTGAGCATTATCCCGGAAGCCATATATAGATAGCATCCCATGGCTTTCCTTTGAT
>JBBRLW010000274.1:0-3699 GCA_038231115.1 Bacteroidia bacterium | reverse complement strand
TCAGTCTCTTTGGACTATGCCTTTTGCGGAGCCTATGAAGTCCTCGGCGATGTTTACGCTTGCTGTTACGCAGATGCTCAACCAGAAGAGCAATATCAGCACGGTCAAGCAGTCAATGGACGCACTTCAGATGATTTTCGCGTCGCATATCTCTTCCGCTGAAGGAGGCCGGCAGATCAGTATGCCGCTGAGTGCGGAGCAGTCCAACCTCAACATCGTATTCCCATGATCGTCAAAAATATACCAGCCATCAGCCGCTTTGTATGGACTAAGCCTGAGGGCATCGGAACCATCAAAGTATGCTTCATTGGGGCCGGAAAAATGGCGCGGCTCCATATCGATACGCTCAAAGCGATTGACGGTGTACGCGTAGTAGGAATCAGCAGCCAGTCGGGCAAAAGCGGAGACGCGCTCGCTGCAGAGTACAAAATCACAAAGGCTTATACGGATTATCATGCAATGATCAGGGAGCAGCAGCCGGATGCTATCCTGGTGGCGGTCAATCATGCTGTTGCCTTTCAGGTATATAAGGATGTATTGGCGTATGGCATTCCGGTATTGCTGGAAAAACCGGCGGGCTATTCTTCTGCCGAGTGTGAGCAATTGGTAGAGATCGCTGAAAAGCACGGTACCATGAACATGGTCGCTGTTAACAGAAGGTACTACGGAACGGTCAACCAGGCGCTGCTTTCCGTGCTGCACTTCGGACCCGTTCGCGGACTATTGGTCGAAGCCAATGAGCCGCTCCAGAGCTACCGTTCACGGCTTCAGTATGATACCTGGGTATATGATAAATGGCTGATAGCCAATTCTATTCATGCTATTGATCTGCTCCGGATGGTAGGCGGGGAAGTAGAGAAGGTAATTGCTTCCACAGCTCAGGAAGGTATAGAGCCTTATGGGGATGATTTTAATGCACTCATCAGGTTCAAATCAGGGATGGTGGGCAATTTCACGGCGCATTTTAATTCACCCGGAGGCTTCGGAATCAAGATATACGGTGAAGGCGTATGTGCGGATGTAAAGCCTCTGGAGCAGGGATTTGTCCAATTCAATGCCGGACGCCGCATCAAGCTCGAGGAAAGTGAGGCAGATACCAAATTCAAGCCCGGACTGTTTAATCAGAATATCGCGTTTATCAACGCAGTGATGACCAATCAAGCTCCGCCTTTCCCCGCTTCCGATCTGAAAGATCATCTGAAAAGCATTGGGCTCATTGAGGAAATCCTGGGTATGGGCAGGTAATCTGCTTCATCTACCATCTGATGGAAGCCTTCAGCATAGGATCTGTTTAAATTTCGGATAATTATTCCGGACTTAGATCATAATTTGCGCCTGATTTCGTTTTATCTAAAGCATAGCCCACATTAATGAAACGCCTGTATAGCTTTAACTTTTTCCTGCTCTTTAGTTTGGTTCTGAGCTTCTTCATGCCCTACACTCCTGACCAAAAGGAGAAGGCGGATGATGACAAAACCTCCTGGGAAGCGCAATATGATAGCGTGGGGAATCCCCATTGCCTCCGGATATTAGTGAGCAAAAGCGGCAAATCCGGCTTTACGGATACCAATGGCAGGCTGATCATCCCTTTGCAATACGATGAAGGATACAGCTTTATCCGTGACCGTGCTGTAGTGCGGATCGGCAAAAAATGGGGGTATATCAATATTGCCGGCAAAGTCATTATCCCGATCAAATACGATGATATTTATACCTTTACAGAATATTACTGCCGCGTCCAGATGGGCGATAAATGGGGTTATCTGGATACTTTAGGTCATGAAATTGTCCCTATAAAATATGAAGAGGTAACCGATTTTCGGGAAGGAATGGGTTTGGTCAGGCTGTACGGACTCTATGGATTTGTAGATTTCAAGGGCAGAGAGGTCGCACGTCCCAAATACTTTAATGCCTTTGTATATTCCAACCATCGCGCTCAGGTGCGGAAAGGTTCGAAGTTCGGATTTCTTGACCGGCAGGGCAATATGGCTATCCCCATGATCTATGACTCGGCTTATAGCTTCTGTGAGGGACGCGCTTCCGTACGACTGGATAATAAATGGGGAGTGATCGATACTGCAGGCAATATCATTGTCCCATTGCAATACGAGGACTCATACGATTTTGTTGGGGGACGGGCGCTCATCAAGCAGAATCATAAATACGGGATTATTGACCGGAACGGGAAGATTATTGCCCCCATCAAATACGATGAAATAAGCGAGTTTCATGATGGATTGGTCGCTGTGGTCAAGAACCATAAATGCGGTTTTCTGGATATTAATGGCGTGGAAGTAGTACCTCCACAATATGATAGCGAAAACTCCTTCCATTTTAACCGCGCCGCAGTGAAAAAGAATGATCGATGGGGATTTATCAATCCTCTGGGAGAAGAAATTATACCGATCCAATACAAGCGGGTATATAATTACTCGGACGAAGGTGCCTGTGTAATTACGGACAGAGATTCATTTTATATAGATCAAATTGGGCAGTGCATTTTCGGCTGCCGCTAAATCACAATATATATAATCCAACATATTCAGGCTTTATGATAAAATTGAATAGTTTGTTTCCATTTATGTTTTTGAGTATTATACTCGGCATAATAAATTTCCCTTCAGATAGGAGTACTCCCTTTCCAGAAACAGATCCGCCCGTTAAGGAAGATCGCTTTGCCTGGATAAAACAATACGACAGTGTAACAGAGTTCTACGGGAATCGCTCGCGGGTAATGAAGGATCATAAATTCGGATTTGTAGATACCAATGGAAAATTGATTGTCCCGCTCAAATATGATCAGGCTTATTCATATTCGCACGGGCGGGCTGTAGTGATGAGTAATAAGAAGTGGGGATTCATTGATCTGAAAGGAAGGGAGATTGTACCTCTCAAATACGACGATATCTTTAATTTCAGGGAAGACAGGGCTATTGCATTTCTCCATGGGAAGCAGGGATATATCGATACAGCAGGCAGGGAAATTTGTCCGTTTAAATACGATAAGTGTTATAATTATTTCAGCGGTTTTGCCACCGTTGAGCTTAATGGCAAGTTTGGCTTTCTGGATTTCAAAGGCCACGAGATTGCTGCCCCTATATATGATTTGGTCAGCAATTATCAAAACGGCAGAGGATTCGTCCGGTTAAATGGGAAGATAGGCTACCTGGATGAAAATGGAAAGATGGCCATTCCCATGGAGTATGATTCCGCCTTTGATTTTTATCAGGGACGCGCCAGCGTTATGAAATCAGGAAAATGGGGATCCATAGACACCAAAGGGAAATTCGTATTAGCTCTGAAATACGATAAAATATATGATTTCAAAGATGGGCGCGCAATAATTGCCCTGGGCGGCAAATATGGGATTGCTGATGACAGGGGCAAAATTATAGTCCCCTGTAAATATGATGATATTAGCCGTTATAGCTGCAGGTTTGCTTTAGTAGAGCTGAATAAAAAATTCGGATATGTTGATTTGGAGGGACGTGAAGCTATTCCGCTCAGGTATGACGATGCAGGTGTATTTTTTCATAACCGTGCCGCCGTATCATTAAACGGTAAGTGGGGATTCATTGACCTTACCGGACAGGAGGTAATTCCGATCAAATACCAGCTATGCTATGCTTTCAGTGAAAAATATGCGTACGTGAAAACGGAGACAGACTCCTTTTATATTGACAAAGAAGGCATTTGCCG
>JBBRLW010000273.1:0-3701 GCA_038231115.1 Bacteroidia bacterium | reverse complement strand
TAGCTCAGCTGGTAGAGCACTTCCATGGTAAGGAAGGGGTCGTGGGTTCAAGTCCCATCGTTGGCTCGCAATATATACAACCAAGTAAAAATTAGTTAAGTTTTTTTTAGTCATGGCAAAGGAAAAATTTGAGAGGAACAAGCCTCACGTAAACATCGGAACTATCGGGCACGTTGACCACGGTAAGACAACGCTCACGGCGGCGATAACGCACGTACTCTCCAAAAGCGGATTCGCTCAGGTAAGGTCTTTCGATTCGATTGATAACGCACCTGAAGAAAAAGAAAGAGGGATCACAATCAATACTTCACACGTGGAGTATGAGACTGTCAATCGCCACTATGCGCACGTTGACTGTCCGGGACACGCTGACTATGTAAAGAACATGGTTACAGGTGCAGCCCAGATGGACGGTGCTATCCTGGTTGTAGCAGCTACAGATGGCCCAATGCCACAAACGCGTGAGCACATCCTTCTGGCACGCCAGGTAGGTGTTCCACGTCTGGTTGTATTCATGAACAAAGTGGATATGGTAGATGATGAGGAGCTATTGGAACTTGTTGAAATGGAAATCAGAGATCTTCTCACTTTCTATGATTTCGACGGGGACAATACACCAATCATCCAGGGTTCTGCACTCGGTGCATTGAATGACGAGCCGAAATGGACGGATACAGTGAAAGCACTGATGACTGCCGTTGACGAATATATTCCTATTCCTCCGCGTGCCATCGAGCTTCCATTCGCAATGTCAGTGGAGGATGTGTTCTCTATCACAGGTCGTGGAACGGTAGCAACCGGACGTATCGAGCGTGGTATTGTAAACTCTGGTGAAGGCGTGGAAATCGTAGGTTTCAACGAAGATCCTTTGAAATCAGTAGTAACAGGAGTTGAGATGTTCCGTAAGATCCTCGATAGAGGTGAAGCCGGAGATAACGTCGGACTGCTGCTGCGTGGTATCGAGAAAGAAGCGATCAAGCGTGGAATGGTAATCTGTAAGCCAGGTTCCATCAAGCCTCACACAGAATTCAAAGCTGAGGTGTATATCCTTAAAAAAGAAGAAGGCGGACGTCACACTCCATTCTTTAACAAATACCGTCCACAGTTTTATTTCCGTACCACGGACGTAACAGGTGAGATCACGCTTCCGGAAGGCACAGAGATGTGTATGCCAGGGGATAACATCACTGTTACCGTTAAAATGATTTCAAACGTAGCCATGGAAAAAGGGCTTCGTTTTGCGATCCGTGAAGGTGGAAGAACAGTTGGTGCCGGTCAGGTAACTGAAATCATCAAGTAAATTCATAAAGGGAGAAGCATTGCGGCTGTTTGGCTGTGATGCTTCCTTTTTATCCAGGGGCGTAGTTCAAGGGTAGAATAGAGGTCTCCAAAACCTTTGATGGGAGTTCGAATCTCTCCGCCCCTGCCAATTCAGCTGATTTATTAGCTGGAAGAGGCCATACTATCCTCTTCGAGACAATTTATTAGTCAATAAAAAAATAGAATCATGCTTGAAAAAGTAAGAGAAAATCTGGATGCTACGGCAGATGAGCTGATCAATAAAACGAGCTGGCCTACCTGGGACGAATTGCAGTCAAGCGCAATCGTCACGCTGGTTGCCGCGCTTATTATTGCGCTGATCATCTTTATAGTTGATACGGCATTTGATAACCTGTTTCAGGCATTTTACTCCTTTACCAAGTAAGCATCATTTCTAATATCATAAACGGAGTAATGACAGAAATTGCTGAAGATAGGTTTCGCTGGTACGTTGTCCGCGTGATATCGGGCCAGGAGAAAAAGATCAAGGGCTATATTGAAATCGAACTTCGGCGTGAAAACAAAGAAGCGCGGGTCAAGCAGATCATGATCCCGATGGAGAAGTATGTACAGCTCAAGAATGGCAAAAAGGTCACGAAGGAGCGCAACTACTTTCCTGGCTATATTCTAATTGAGGCGGATTTGGAAGCCGAGCTGCTGCACGTCATCAAGACGGTCAATGGAGTGGTCGGATTTCTGGGACGTCCCGGAGTACCGGATGCCCTGAGGGCATCGGAAGTGAACCGGATTCTCGGTAAAGTGGATGCCATCAATGAGGGCGGAGACAATATGGAGATTCCTTACCTCGTCGGGGAGCACGTCAAAGTAACTGATGGTCCGTTTAACGGATTCAAGGGTACGATTGAAGAGATCAACGAGGAGCGCAAGCGATTGAAAGTGACGGTAAAAATCTTTGACCGTCCGACGCCCGTAGAGTTGAATTACTCACAGGTGGAAAAAGAATTAGAAGGTTAAAAAAACAGCCGCAAGGCAACAGGATTTATAAATAAAGAGCAATGGCAAAGGAAATAGCAACATTCGTGAGGCTACAGGTGAAGGGAGCAGCAGCGAACCCGGCTCCGCCAATCGGACCGGCACTCGGATCAAAGGGTGTCAATATCATGGAGTTCTGCAAGCAGTTCAATGCACGGACGCAGGACAGAGCCGGAAAAATTCTTCCGGTTGTGTTGACGGTTTACACAGATAAATCATTTGAGTTTATCATTAAAACCCCTCCGGTAGCGGTTCAGCTTCTGGATGCGACGAAGGTCAAAAGCGGATCGGCACAGCCGAACCGTAATAAGGTCGGGAACGTGAACTGGGATCAGGTGAAAACCATCGCAGAAGAAAAAATGACGGATCTCAACTGCTTCACTGTAGAGTCAGCCATGAAAATGGTTGCCGGAACAGCGCGCAGCATGGGAATTAATGTAACCGGAACTGCTCCCTGGAGCTAATCATAAAGATATATAGAGGTGGCAAAACTTACTAAAAATCAGAAGAAAGTCCTTGAGAAGCTCGATAGCACCAAGGCATATACCCTCGTTGATGCGGCGAGCTTAGTGAAGGATATTACCTTCACCAAATTCAATGCTTCCGTTGATATTGATGTACGTCTGGGTGTAGATCCGCGTAAAGCAAATCAGATGGTACGTGGAACGGTAGCACTTCCGCATGGTACGGGCCGTGAGCTTAGAGTTCTGGCGCTGGTATCAGCAGACAGAGAGGCTGAGGCTACGGAAGCCGGAGCGGACTTCGTCGGGTTGGATGAGTATCTGAAAAAGATTGAAGGCGGATGGACCGATATTGATGTAATCATTACTTCTCCGGATGTGATGCCTAAGCTGGGACGTCTGGGTAAAGTATTGGGTCCACGTGGACTGATGCCGAATCCTAAGGCTGGTACGGTTACGGTGAACATCGGACAGGCAGTAAGAGAGGTTAAAGCGGGTAAGATCGATTTCAAAGTTGATAAAACCGGAATTATCCATGCTTCTATTGGCCGCGTCGGATTTTCTCCGGCACAGATCATTGAGAATGCTACGGAAATTCTTCAGACGCTATCCCGCCTGAAGCCATCTTCTGCAAAAGGAACATACTTCAAGAGCGTAACGCTCTCAAGCACAATGTCTCCAGGGATTAATATTGACACTAAATCAGTAACCGGATTATAATACTACCATGAGAAAAGAAGAAAAAGACGAGCTGATTGCCTCATTGGTAGAAACGCTCACGGAAAATAAAAATTTCTACGTTGTGGATTCCTCCGCACTGACGGTGAATCAGGTCAATGAGCTGCGCCGTGCGTGTAACAAGGAAGGCATCACGATCCAGGTGGTAAAGAACTCCCTGATTGAGAAGGCGATTGAACGCGTCGGGAT
>JBBRLW010000272.1:0-3724 GCA_038231115.1 Bacteroidia bacterium | reverse complement strand
GAGGGCTGGGACGGTACATTCAAGGGTCAGGCTGCCCAGATGGATACATATATCTATGACATTTCAGCAAGGGGGATAGACGGAGAAGATCATTTTCTCAAGGGGGATGTCTATCTCCTGAAATAGAGGATACGTTTTTTTGGTTTTCTATTCCCAACGCCGTTCTGGTCCCCGCCAGAGCGGCGTTTTTATTTGCGGTTTTTGCATTAATTTTGAGTACGGTCAAGAAGCACCGGATTATAATCATGTCCCTGATACATTTTAAGCTCAGCACGGAAGAAGATCAGGACTTTGAGCGCATTTTAGCCTTAGAGTCCGAGAGTACCTTTTTTGAACTTCATCAGTTCATATTGGACTCCATAGATTTCGACCACAGCCAACTGGCTTCTTTCTATCTCTGTACCAGTGAATGGATAGAGCAGATGGAAATCTCTCTGATTGATATGAATCCGGATGAGGATCATTTGATTCCGACTATGGATCAGGCGCTGCTAAGCGATTATATCAGAAATACTGGCCAGAAGCTCAAGTACGTTTACGATTTTGCACAAATGTGGGCGTTCCGCTTAGAGGTGTCTAAAATTGAGGAAGAGGACTACGATACGGATACCGTTTATCCGGCATTGCTTGGCAGCATCGGAGAGTCACCGGATCAATATGTGAAGATTGGGAAATTTGCGCATTTATCGGATGATGAGCATAAGCTGGTGAGCGAGCTTCAGCTGGAGAATTTTCAGCTCTTCCATAGCGATGAAGAATTGGGATCTTCAGCTTCAGGATTTATGCACGGTTTAGATGACGACGATGATCTGGAAGATGATGAGGATGACGATGACCCCTTCAGTGATTTCAAGGATGGCTATGACTCCGATGACCGGTATTAGTTGGTTTTGAAGCGGCTCATTGCGGTTCTGGGACCCACAGCTTCCGGAAAAACCGGACTGGCTATCCGGCTGGCAAGCCATTTCCATACAGAGATCATATCCTGTGATTCACGCCAGATTTACAGGGAAATGCCCATCGGCACGGCAGCGCCGACTCAGGAGGAGCTAAATCTTATACCACATCATTTTATAGGATCGAGAAGCATACATGATCCGGAGTATAACGCGGGTATGTATGCGCGGGAGGCATCGGAATTGGTATCAGAACTGTTCCGGACATTTGATACCCTCATCCTTGTAGGAGGCTCTACGCTATACTCTCAGGCATTGCTGGAGGGTATAGATGAAATGCCCGATATTAATCCGGAGCTAAGGGCAAGCCTCAATAGCTTGTGGCAATACTCAGGGATTGAGGTACTTCAGGAGGAGCTTTTGCAGGCAGATCCGGAATATTATCAGATAGTGGATGTGGCAAATCCGATCCGGCTGATCCGTGCGCTGGAAATTATCCGGTCAAGCGGTCGGACTTATACATCCTTCCGGCAGAAGTCATTGAAGGTCAGGGATTATGCGCTGATTTCAGTCGTCCTATCGCCCGAGAGGGAAGATTTGTACCGGACTATAAACCTCCGTTGCCATGAGATGCTTGAGGCGGGTCTGCTGGCGGAGGTAGCTTCGCTGTATCCCTTTCGGGAACTCAAAGCAGTACGCACAATAGGCTATACAGAGTACTTTGATTACATGGATGGGAAGACTTCCTTAGAGGAAGCGGGAGAATTATTCCGCCAGCATACGCGAAATTATGCGAAACGTCAGCTGACCTGGTTCCGGAAACAGAGCGAATCGCATCCGTTTGCTACGCCTGATGAGGCATTTGCCTATATCTCGGGAAAAAATTAACCTGCCGGACTACAGCCCCTAGCAAAAAAACCATAAAAAAAACCGAGAGTTGCAGCATACCGGCAGGAATGATTGGTAAACGTTGTTCAGCAAATAAAAGTTTTACCAAATCAGAATATTATTAGAGGGATAGTAAATATCTTTCCCTGCCTAACTTTGCAGGGAATCAAGCGATTCTTTATTTGAAAATATTTTATGAGCAACGCCATATTTACTGTCCCGAAGCCTATTAATGAGCCTGTAAAACCTTACGCTCCTGGGAGTCCGGAGCGCAAGCAGCTTCAGGCTGCGCTGAAGGAAGCCGGATCGGAGCATCGGGACATTCCCGCTTACATTGGAGGTAAAGAAGTACGCAATGGGGCGAAGATATCCATTTCTGCACCGCATGATCATAAAAAGATGGTCGGCAATTTTTATCGCAGTTCCAGGGATCTGGTTGGTCAGGCGATAGATGCGGCGCTTGCAGCTAAAAATGACTGGATGCACATGCCCTGGGAAGATCGTGCGGCGATATTCCTTAAGGCAGCAGATCTGCTTGCGGGTCCGTATCGGGCGCGGATGAATGCTGCGACGATGATTGGCCAGTCTAAAAACGCGTATCAGGCAGAGATTGACTCGGCCTGTGAGCTGATTGATTTTTTCCGGTTTAATGTCCAGTATGCAACCGATATTTATCGCCGTCAGCCGGAATCATTGCCTGGTATGTGGAACCGCCTGGAATACCGTCCTTTAGAAGGATTTGTCTTTGCATTGACTCCGTTTAATTTCACGTCTATTGCCGGAAATCTTCCCTCGGCGCCTGCACTGATGGGCAATACGGTCGTGTGGAAGGCAGCAGATACACAAGTATATTCGGCTCAGGTTATCATGGAGATTTTTCAGGAGGCCGGTTTGCCGGATGGGGTGATCAATCTGATCTATCCGAGCGGACCGCAGGCGGGTGAGGTGATCTTCTCGCATCGGGAATTTGCAGGAATACACTTCACCGGATCGACCGGTGTATTTGATGGCATCTGGGCTGAGGTGGGACGGAATCGTTCTAAATTCCGCTCTTATCCGCGATTGGTTGGAGAAACGGGTGGTAAGGACTTTATTGTTATACATCCTTCAGCAGATGCTAAAGCGGCTTCGGTCGCCATATCGAGAGGAGCGTTTGAATATCAGGGTCAGAAATGCTCGGCGGCCTCCCGTGTCTATATTCCGAAGAGCCTGTACGAGCAGATACTGGGATATGTTTCCGAGGATCTTTCGAGCTTCAAAATGGGGCCTGTGGAGGACTTCGGCAATTTTATCAACGCCGTAATTTCCGAGAAATCATTTGATAAGCTGGCTGCGGCTATTGATGAGGCGAAAGCATCCTCGGAGGCGAAGATCGTTTTCGGAGGTAGCTATAATAAATCAGAAGGCTACTACATAGAGCCTACTATAATAGAGACGAGCAATCCGAAGTACCGGACGATGTGTGACGAGCTATTTGGTCCGGTCGTAACATTCTATGTATATGAAGATCATAAATGGATGGAAACGCTTGAGCATGTGAATGAAACATCTCCGTACGCCCTGACCGGAGCTGTATTTGCGCGCGAGCGTAAGGCGGTTATCGAGGCAAATAAGGCTTTATACAACGCTGCCGGAAACTTCTATATCAACGATAAGCCTACCGGAGCCGTTGTGGGTCAGCAGCCTTTTGGCGGCGCCAGAGGTTCCGGTACCAATGATAAGGCGGGATCGGAGCTGAACCTGATCCGCTGGACATCTCCGCGTACCATTAAGGAGACGTTTGTGGCGCCTTTAGATTACAGATATCCGTTTTTGGATAGCGATGCGCCGGTAAAGGACTAATTATCAGGGAAGCCTGCTGAGGCTTATTTCAGTGCAAAGCGGATATTAGCTAAGGAATAAGGATGGCTTGGTGCTGTCCCTGCCATGGATCGCGCTTT
>JBBRLW010000271.1:0-3736 GCA_038231115.1 Bacteroidia bacterium | reverse complement strand
TTCGGCCGTTCGCCGACTTGGTTCGACCATCGGTGATTCGGGCGATGCCTTCGGATTCTGTTACTTGTTGTGCAAACGAGTTTGCGCCAAACGTCAACAGAATTGCGGCCGTCAATAATCCGTTTGATTTCGTCAAACTCGCCGTAGTTGCCATTCATCGTGACCTTTTCCGCAGTATCTATAATCCGCACATTGGACCTGGCCTTGCCGAAGCTATTTTTCCGATCATACTCCAGGGTATCGCCATAGAGTCGCTGCCCCTCAGAGGATATATAGGATTTCCTTCCGAAGAGCGCCTGCCCTGAGGACGTATTATAATAGCCTGTCTCACAATAGACCGTATCTTTTTTAGAGTAGATAAACGTCGGCCCATAGAATATTGCTTTATGCGAGGGCGAGTTATACCGCAGCGTATCAGCCTTTAGATTGAACTCCGGATTCATCAGCACTACATTGCCCCGGAAATAAATATCGCGCGTCGCGGCATAATAGTATCCGCGTTTGCTGGTCAGGACATTCTCTCCCTCGTGGATCACGCCTCCGGTGGTATAGCTGCCAACGCGCGAGGACATATCATAGTCCAAACGCTCGGAAGTCAGATTTGTAGTCCCATTATTCATGACCACATTCTGCGTAATGACGGCGTGCTTCGAGTTTCCGTCATAGTCCAGCTTGCGTCCGGTGATGGTCACGCTGTCGCCCTGCAGTATCCGCACATTGCCAAATGCCTCCAGGGTATTGCTGACCGAATACAGATAGGCAGAGTCACAGAACATCCGTGTCCCCTGATGCTCTACAATGACATTATTTCTTAGAATCCTGACATCTTTTCCGCCTTTCTTCACCGACTCGAGGACATCGGCCTGCTCAATCCGGATCAGCGTCAGCTTCTGCGCCTGAAGCACCGGAATACAGGTCAGAAATAAAAATATGAGCGCTAAATAATTCAATATCAAAATTTTAGCAGAACAAAACCGGCTCAACCATTACGAAAGGTTTAAAGATATATTTGCGTCCGGTACGGAGCTCCTCACAAAGGAAATTCACACGGCGCCGTGTTTTCATCAGGAATACGCGTCCCCGATAGCGGAACTGGCTTTCCTCGGCTACTTCTGTGATGTTGATATGATGGTCCGGCTCCTGGCTGTGCTGCGGACTGTTATAGGATCGGATGGCCTCGTAAAGCGTTACATCCGTGCAGGAACTCGCCTTCGGATCAAAAGCATGACGATAAATTACTTCCGCCAGCCCCGCCGGAAACAATTGCTGAGACAATGCGCTCCGGAGCATCTGCGCATATATATTCTTCCACTCTCCGCCGTGCGGACGGACTTTACGTCCGTATTGCTCATTGGTGTATAGATGCGCAATTTCGTGGATCAGCGTCACCAGCGCGGCATAGGGATTCAGATCCCTGTTGACCGTGATTTTGTGCTGCCACTGTTTCCGGATATGGCTGTAATCTCCGAATTTGGATGCTCGTGCCGGGACAAACTTCAGCAGCAGGCTTTTCTCATGGATCAGCTGGCTGATAAAAGGAATCGCCTCCTCGGGGATATATTTCTGTAAAACGGCAGATGACATATTGCAATGATGCGTGCTGCAAAATTACGTCCTGAATAGCGGGACTTCATCGGAAAAAAAGCGCGTTCTTTGAACCAGATAATTTTTCCCGATTTGAAAAGAGCCGTCTTCCCCGGATCCTTCGATCCCTTCACCAATGGACATCTGAACATTTTATCAAGGGCTATTCCTCTCTTTGATGAGATTATTATTGCCATCGGAACCAATACCTCCAAGAAGTACATGATGGCTACTCTGGAGCTTCGTGCTGAAGCCATCCGCCGCAGTACCGCTCATCTGGAGCGGATAAAAGTCATGGAGTATAATGCCCTCACCGTTGACCTCTGCCATAGCCTGGAAGCCGGATACATCCTACGCGGACTCAGAACCAGTACCGATTTTGAGTATGAGAAAAACATCGCACAGATGAACGCCTTCCTTGCCGCCGATATCCAGACCGTTTTCCTGATCAGCTCCCCCGAGCATACTCCGCTGACCTCTACCATCGTCCGCGAGATATATCTCAACGCCGGCGACATCTCCGCTTTTGTCCCGCCCGGCGTTCTCGAAGTTTTAAAGAGGTAATATATAATATGACCTTAGGCTGTAGGGGTAGCCCTTGTGGCTACCCTCAGGACAATAATCTTTAATACATGCTCGGCCTTACACGCGCTGCTATACATATACGCCTCCATGCTCGGCCATACACGCGCGTACGCCTATCGCCTCGCTCCCTTAGCGGTGAAGATTTCTCCGCTACGCTTGGAGGTCTTGCGGCTTGAAGGCCGCGGGCGACCTCCTCGCTCCGGTCGAAATGACGGACTTGGAGTATTTTGTTAGACCATAGAATCCTCGCACCGTTAGGTCATTTCGACTGGAGTTTTGCTGGCGCAGCGAGGCCTTCAAGCCGAGCGAAGCAGGCATTACGCAACGGAGAAATCTTCATCCGCAAAGGCCTTCGCTCAAATAGCAGTGAAGATTTCTCCGCTGCGCTCGGAGGTCGAAATGACGGACTTGGAGTATTTTGTTAGACCATAGAATCCTCGCACCGTCAGGTCATTTCGACTGGAGTTTTGCCGGCGCAGCGAGGCCTTTAAGCCGAGCGAAGCAGGCATTACGCAACGGATAAATCTTCATCCGCAAAGGCCTTCACTCAGATAGCAGTGAAGATTTCTCCGCTGCGCTCGGAGGTCGAAATGACCTGACGGTGGGTGTAGACGTATGGGAAATAAAATGCTAGCGCGTTCAACCTATTCAATTTGGAATCCATCATACTTCTGCCTGATAATTGTTTCCGCAGCCCTTGTGATTCGTGCATTTATGCTGCGTTCCGGAATTGTCTTCGGCTTTATTATCGGGATATTTCTCATGCTTTCTTCCTGTCTCCATTACAGGCATTCCGACAAGTCTCTGCTTAGGCTGTACAACAACAAGCCCTATCCGATGGCTGTGTATCATTACGATACGCTTGGACATCATATCCGGTACATAGAAGTCGGCAAGGCCGGACTTCCTACGGTAATGTTCGTCCATGGCGCGCCGGGATCATTACGCATCTTCGAGCGTTATTTCAAGGACACCAGCCTCATGAATCACGTCCGGCTGATCGCGGTAGACCGCCCGGGCTATGGATATTCGGATTTTGGCAAAGCCGAAAAGTCCGTCATTAAACAGGCACAATGCTTTGAGCATATTGTCCGGAAGCATAAGCTCGGACAGCGCTTTGTCCTGCTTGGAACCTCCTACGGAGGCCCCATCGTCGCCAAAATGGCCATGGATATGCCTGAGCTGATTAACGGACTCATCCTGATCTCTCCGGCACTCGCCCCCGGACAGGAAAAAATATACGGCATCTCCTTTATCATGGACAAATGGTACATACGCTGGTGGATGCCGGCGATCTTCAAAGTCGCCTCCGATGAAAAGCTCAGCCATGGCATTGCGCTTATGAAAATGGAGCAGGACTGGCCTAAGCTCCGCGCCCGTACGATCTATATGCAGGGCAAAGCCGATAAGCTCGTTTATCCCTCTAATGCCGTATTTGCCAAAGAACACGCTATTAATGCCCGATTGGATACCTTCATGATTGCAGATCGGGGACATTTTCTTACCTATGATTTTCAGCGGCTTATCATCCGCCGCATCATTGAGCAGGTCGCCGAACAAAGACCGG
>JBBRLW010000270.1:0-3739 GCA_038231115.1 Bacteroidia bacterium | reverse complement strand
TACTCCATAAATAAACTAAGCTGTCATTTCGAGGGAAGGCTATTGATCCCCTGCCGCCTTCAAGCGGCTTGGGATCATTGCCTGACCGAAGAAATCTCATTCCCGCGCAGAGCAGACTGTCCATAGCGCTCGACGGGATTTGTAATCCCGTCGCCCGATAAGCATAGGGATTTATAATCCCGTCGTATCCAATACGCGAAAAAACACCCCACACGATCACAATTTGAGCCCCTTAGGAGCGGACTGTTTTCTGTAAAAGCAGGCTACTCCTCTGGAGCTAAAAATTATTTCGTCTGGCCTGAAACTCGCGTTGCCTGTTCTCCAATTCCAGAGGCTGAGATTTCTTCGGTCGGCTTGAAGGCCTCCCTCGAAATGACAGCTTAGGGGGTAATGGATTTGAAAGGATATTATTCCATAAATAAACCAAGCTGTCATTTCGAGGGCGGGTTATGGAGACCCTGCCGCTTTCAAGCGGCTTGGGATCATTGCCCGCCCGAAGAAATCTCATCCCCGCGCGGAGCAGACTGTCCATAACGCCAGATTATGATTTACAAATCCCGCCCTTCACTAACTTTGTAACCTTATGGAATCCAAAGTCCGGAGGGTGTTGCTGATTATCTCGGCATTTTTCATCACCAATGCCTTATTAGCCGAGTTTATCGGAGTCAAAATATTTTCCCTCGAAAAAAGCCTCGGATTCAAGCCCGTAGACTGGTCATTATTCGGCATCGACCATCTATCCTTCAACCTTTCCGCCGGTGTGCTTCTATGGCCATTTGTCTTCATTATGACCGATATCGCCAATGAGTATTTCGGAAAAAAGGGAGTCCGCACCCTCACTTACCTTGCCGTCGGGATGATCTCTTACGCCTTTCTGATGATTCTGTTCGCCGTATGGGTCATCCCCGCCGACTTCTGGATCATGAGCAAGGCACGCACCGGAATCTCTATCAACATGCACCAGGCCTTCAACGCCATTTTCGGACAGGGTTTATGGATCATCATCGGATCCCTCACCGCCTTCCTCATCGGACAGATGGTCGATGTGTATGTATTCCACTGGCTCCGCAAACGCACCGGACAAAAATATATGTGGCTCCGCGCCACCGGAAGCACCCTCGTCAGTCAGCTCATTGATAGCTTCGTCGTCCTCTATATCGCATTCTATATTGGCGCCGGCTGGGACATCAAGCTCGTCATGGCCATCTGCATTATGAATTATGCCTACAAATTTGTATCAGCCATTGCCATGACCCCGCTGATCTACCTCGTCCACCGCTGGATAGATAATTACCTCGGCGCACGTCTTGCCCACAAGCTCATGGAAACCGCTGCCCGCAAGGATAATTAGAGCCTGTCCAGGAATTTTTATTTGCGCATTTGAGATGCATTTTGTATCAGGTAGGACGGGATTTCAAGGACATGGCAGCACTTTTACGTTCAAAAAGCCCCGCAAAAGGACACAAAAAGCCTGCTAATAAGTTTCTGTAAAATTCTGGGACAGGCTCTACACACTAATAGCCAAATACTGGCATCCACGCTGAACTTTCGCAAAATTGATTTCCTGATTTTCCGGAAATATCCTTAACTTTGGTCTAAGCTCATGTTCGCGATTATTGATGTAGAAGCCTCCGGAGGCAATCCTAAAAAGGATAAGCTCACTGAAATCGCTATTTTTATACACAACGGAAAAAGGGTCATTGAGCAGTATTGCACCCTCATCAATCCCGAGACATACATTCCGCCGTTTATAAGTGCCCTGACCGGAATCAGCAATGAGATGGTCGCTGAAGCCCCGACTTTCCCGCAGATTGCGGACAAAATCAACGAGCTGACCCAGGGACGTATTATCGTAGCACACAATGCCCGATTCGATTATACCTTCATATCCAACGAGTTTAAGCGCGTCGGTATTCGATTCCAGCGCAAGCAGCTCTGCACCGTCCGCCTGAGCCGGAACATCATGCCCGGACTTGCTTCCTACTCCCTCGGCAGATTATGCGAGGAAATAGGCATCCCCCTCGAGCATCGCCACCGCGCATTCGGAGATGCCGCCGCCACCGCCGAGCTATTCGACCTCATGCTCAAAACCAACCGCAAGGCCGTTATATCCGAAGCCATGCAGGAAGAAATTCGTCAGTCCATCCTGCCACCGAATATCAAACGTGAGCAGGTGGATGAGCTTCCCGAAGAAACAGGCGTATATTATTTCCGCGATGAGTTCGGGAAAATCATATACATCGGAAAAAGCAATTCCATCCGCGACCGCATCATCAGCCATTTCTCAAGCGACCATCACTCCGAGAAGCACGTCGCTATGAAGAATAAGATACACTCCATTGATTTTACCCTCACTGGAAATGAGCTACTTGCCCTCGTTCTCGAGTCCCAGGAAATAAAACGCTGGATGCCTCAGTTTAACGCTGCAGGGCGTCGCAAGCGCTACCGCTATGGCATTTACCGCGAAGAAAATGCCGAAGGATTCCATACCCTCCGCCTCAAAATGCTGACCTTAGAGGAGCCTGTCCTCCCGCTTTCTTCCCGTCGCAGTGGAGAAGAAGTGCTGCTCCGTTTAGGAGAGTCCAATAACCTCTGCCTTCAGCTTTGCGGCATGGAAAAGCAGAAAAGCCTCTGTGCCCATTACACGCAGGGCGGCTGTGAGCAGGGATGTATCCGCTCTGAAAGCCCGGAAGAGCATAACAGGCGCCTCAGCAAAGCCCTCGACAGATATCTGTTCGAGCATCCCGATTTTGCCATCGTCGGCGAGGGACGCACCCCACAGGAGCGTACCATCATTTCCATCGAAAACGGACAGTATCAGGGATTTGCCTTCTTTGACGAAGCCAGCGTCCAGATCACTACCTCCGAGCAGCTCCGCCAGATCATCCAGCCCCAGCCCAACCATCCCGATATCCAGAAGATCATCATCTCCTACATGAAGAAAAAGCCCAAAGAGCTTTCCCTCATCCGTTATTAGAGTTAATATTCTAACTATCCATAAACCCCCTAATGATGCAGTCATTTCGACTGGAGTCAGTGCTTCCGCCGCCTTCAAGCGGCCTAAGGAAGCCTGACGCAACGGGAAATCTTCATCCGCAACGGGTTCAATACCATATGTTAATAACCTAAGACACGTCATTTCGACTGAAGTCGCACCTCCCCCGCCTTCAAGCGGCCTAAGAAGGCCTCACTCAACGGAGAAATCTCCACCTCACTACTCCCGCTTATCCTTGCTGATATCCTTTCCATGCGCGCCAATAGATACCGATACACCCAGCAACATATAGAGATTCGGAACAAGCTTGCTATCCCCGCGCACCGTCACCCCGGGATACGAATACATATCCAGCCTGATCCCCAGCAATGACGTCCCTCTATGATTCAAACCGACGTGATAACCCCATTTCCGCGTCTCTACATTCGTAATCACATATCGATGCGGCTCGCCCACGCCCCAGGCCTGCTGAACATTGTCCGGCTCCCACCAGATCCTCGGAGCGTACAGTGCCTCAACAACATAGTCGAAGGTGACCACCCCGTTCGGCTTGCCCGGACTATATAAATCCACCCAGTAAGGATATTTCAGAATCGTAAAAGCCCCTGCAAATCCCAGAGTAACACAGTTGAATTTCTGGCGTATCCCCGTAAACTCCCGATAGGATTTCAGGCCGGTACCTCCCTCCTGATACCGGACGCTCGTCCGGCCAGAGTCTCCAACAATTGGAGTAACAGAGTAGCG
>JBBRLW010000269.1:0-3758 GCA_038231115.1 Bacteroidia bacterium | reverse complement strand
TTCTCGAAAACGGCGAAGTCCCATCCCGGTCGGTCTTCTATGTAATGATCGAAAGTCAAGGTAGCTTCTCCGGAGTCGCCTAAAGATACAGGCTGAATATCAGCCTTACCGAGCGCATCTGAGCTTGTGCCGAAACTTGCCAGTCGGGATGATTTATCGGCAATGTTGATTCTTCCACGACTGAGGCTAATCCCTGAAGCCCACTCCATAAAGCAGGAGCTATCCTTGGGGATTGCTGTGGAGCCAGGCTTTCCCGCTGCCGGAGCGTACTGGGCATTAGCCTGATGTAGCGCGGTAAGGGAAAGTAATAGAATCAGGAGGCAAATCCTTATCGGAATGGCCTGTGTCGGGATCATATACAAAGGTAAGGATTGGGTAGATTTTCCTATACCCGCAGCACTTTAGGACAGAATCCTTTGCCGAGCTTTTTGACGACATCATCGGCAGCGACGCGCGTCGGCTTTTTCCCCGCATGCACCTTGAATAGCTTGCCATCAGACCACATCTCCGACTCTGCGAAGCCGCTCTTGCGGAGCTTGGCCAGCATCCGCTCGGCATAAGCTCTGACGCTGAAGGCACCGACCTGAACCATATACGATCCGGACTTGTCATCACAGTTAACCGGACTTTTATCCGGAGTAATCACAGGCTCGGATTTCTTCGGTTCATTGGGAGTCTGCGCTACCTGTCCATCATTATCTGATGAGGCAGGACATATTCCGACGATGGAATTTTGAGGGGCAATATCTATATCGGCAGTAATAACTCCGGTGCGGATAATATCGAGTCCAACGGCAGCCGCTCTGGATACATCCATGCGTGTCCTTGAGCCACAGCGGTCATTAACCCGGACAATTACCGACTTATGGTTTGCCGGATTGCTGATTCTTAGCTTTGTGCCAAACGGCAGCGTTGCATGTGCTGCGGTGAAGCTGTCTTTATTGTAGCGTTCGCCGTTAGAAGTCTTCCGGTTGTGGAACTTGTCCGCATAATAGCTAACCTTTCTGATTCCTCCGGCACTGCCCTGTGCCGGCGCGACGTATGCGCTAAACAGACATAAGATCAGAAGCACAAGCTTCTGAAATACGGTATGTTTGAATGCATTCATGGTGCAAAGTTAAGCAATTTGTAATTATCTCATGAACAGACACTTATAAAGTAAACCTTTCCATGAGCATCGTATAGAGCAATTTATTCTGACCGGTATGCTGAAATTTCGCGAAAAAGGGAACTTCAAAGGCTTAATATCACTCCCTCTGCATTACATCCTTTTCAGATTCAAATAACTGTTATACAATGTATTAAAGCTTCTGATGTGCTGCGGATATTATGTGGATAAATTTTTCTGTCCATAAAAAAAGTCCGGAAGCTTTTAAGCCCCGGACTTCCTTATTTTAAAGCCATTTCCCGAGGGACTAAGCTGCCTCGGAATGCTCCGTGCTGGCGAACAGCTCAGCCTCTACTTCCGATGCCATTTCGTTATCTACCAGAATCCGGACGCAGTTCTCACAAACGATGATCTTCTTGCGCTGACGGATATCCAGCTGGCGCTGTGGCGGAATCATGGAAAAACATCCGGCACAGGCATTACGGTCAATCGTAACTACTGCAAGGTGATTCTTTGTATTGTCACGGACACGTGTGTAAGCATTCATCAGGCGCTCGTCAATGATACCGGAAGCCTGATTACGGTTGGACATCAGATCGTCTTCCTCGCGCTGTGTCTCAGCGACGATGGTATCAAGCTCGCCACGCTTGTGCTCGAGATCGCTTTCGCGCTCGGTAACGTGCTTTTTGGTATTTTCAAGCTGAATCTTTTTCTCTTCCATCTGGAATTGAAAGTCACGGATTTTTTTCTCCGCTGCCATGATTTCCAGCTTTTGAAGCTCTACCTCCTTGGATAGTGCAACAAACTCCCTGTTGTTCTTGACATTATTCTGCTGACCCTCATAGCGCTCAATAGCAGTCTGGGAATCCTTGATAAAATTCTTACGGTCGTCAATGGCACGCTTCAGCTCATTGGCATCATTGGATAATTTTTCAATACGGGTATTAAGTCCGGTGATCTCATCTTCGAGGTCACGAACTTCCTCGGGAAGTTCACCGCGCACGCCGCGAATACGGTCAATTTTTGTGTCAATAAGCTGCAGATTGTACAAACTGCGCAATTTCTGTTCGATCGTTGCTTCCATAAACCCTAACTACTTCAAATACTGTACGGGATTTACACAATCCCGCGATTTTAAGAGGGCAAAATTACGGAATTTTTCCTGCAAATACTCATAGATCAGCTCGATTGTCAGGTGCTCTGATTCATAGTGCCCTACGTCAGCAATAATGATCCGATTCTCGGCATCAAAAAACTGATGATACTTATAATCGGAAGTCAGATATATATCCGCTCCCTGGGCGAGGGCATCCTTTAGAAACTCGCTGCCTGATCCGCCACAGACGGCGATGGTCTCAATCTGTGTCTTGTGGATATTCGTGTATTTGATGACCTCACATCCCAGGGCGGATTTGGCCTGACGCAGGAAATCCAGCGCATCCATCGGCGTTTTGAGCCTGCCGATCATTCCGGTGCCCGCTTCCTGATAGCCATTTTCCAATACAAGGATGCTGTATGCGATTTCCTCATACGGATGCGCATTGCGCAGAGCCCGCATAATATCTCCTTCGAGGTGCTGCGGATAAATAACTTCCAGCCGATACTCGTCGGTTGTTTCTCTTTTTCCGCCCGCTTCGCCGATCATCGGCTGCGCATCTGCATCCGGACGGAAGGTACCTTCTCCCTGCCAGCTGTAAGCACAGTCATGGTATTTGCCGATGTTTCCCGCACCGGCTTTCCAAAGTGCCTGCCGGACTTCCTCTATATAGCTCAGTTCCGTTTCCGGATTGTTAGCCGAGGGGACGTAGCAAATCAGATTCCGGAGCGCCCGCACTTTTGGAACAAGAATCCGCACATCCTCCGTAACGCCGATCTTGTTCATGAGCTTCCTGTTGACGCCCGTATCAACACTGTCGAGATTGGTATGGATGGCATACAGCGCTATATCGGCTTTGATAGCCCGTACCAATATCCGCTGGACATAGCTTTTGCCCGTAAATTTCTTCTGACCCGAGAATATAATCGGATGGTGGGCAATGATCAGATTGCATCCCTCGCGGATGGCCTCATCCAATACCGCCTCGGTCACATCGAGCGTAATCAGTGCCGCATGGATATCCATCTCCGGATCGCCATAGATCAGCCCCGAATTATCATAGCTCTCCTGCCAGGCCAGCGGCGCCCAGCTTTCCAGCACCTGCGTAATCTCTCTCAGCTTTGTCATGGATCAAAGTTCGGAGAAAATCAGATGTGTAGGGTTACTTGTTATAAGGATAAGGTCAACATGTGTCTTGAGAAAATTTTTCTAAATTTTGTCCTACAATTGCAAAATTAGCATTTGAATAAATTATTAATGTACAGTTTGGCAGGCATCATATTTGCCAACATAGACTGAGAAAATTGTCTATGGAAACTGCAAATCAACCTGAAACATCATTAACTAATCCATGCGTATTTCTATCATATAGCTGGTCATCGCCACTACACGAGGAATGGGTAGATCAACTCGCCAAGCACCTGGATGTCTCCTGATCCTCATGCTCACAAGTATCCTGAGATGTCGCCCTACAGTTTTGTAGGAGGAAATCCAATTAATAGTATTGATCCGGATGGCAGGGATATTGTAGTATTAAACAATCCCAATGGAGCA
>JBBRLW010000268.1:0-3767 GCA_038231115.1 Bacteroidia bacterium | reverse complement strand
TTGATGGTAAGAAAGTCGTAGTAGTTCTTCCGGCCTATAATGCAGCCCTGACGCTCAAAATGACCTATGACGAGATCCCACTCGATATTGTAGATGAGGTAATCCTGGTGGATGACTCCTCAAAAGATAATACGGTTGAGGTAGGGAAAGCACTCGGCATTCATCATATTATACGCCATGAAAAGAACAGAGGCTATGGTGGAAACCAAAAGTCCTGCTATGATAAGGCACTGGCCATAGGCGGAGACATTGTAGTCATGCTCCATCCTGATTATCAATATACACCGAAACTGATTTCAGCGATGGCGCATATCATTGCCAAGGATGTATATCAGGTCGTTTTTGCATCACGTATCCTTGGAACAGGTGCTTTGAAGGGCGGAATGCCGATGTATAAATGGATTGCCAACCGGCTGTTGACCTTCACCCAAAATGTCCTGATGGGGCAAAAGCTATCGGAGTATCACACTGGATACCGTGCCTACTCGGCAACAGTGCTGAGAGCCATTGACTATAACCTCAACTCCGATGATTTCGTCTTTGATAACGAGATCAGCGCTCAGGTATTCTATGCCGGATTCGATATTGCCGAGGTCACCTGCCCGACCAAGTATTTTGAGGAAGCATCCAGTATTAACTTCAAGCGCAGCGTAGTCTATGGATTGGGCGTACTGGCTACCTCCTGGAAATATTTTCTTCAGAAGAAAGGCTTGGGCAATTACAGGATATTCAGCTTTGCTAAAAAATAATTTAGGGAAGCCTAAATTATTTTTATAGATTTGCCTTACTGTCCTATTCGGACAAATTATATGATTAAAAAAGTCACACTGCTACTCTTTGTATGTCTGGGCATCTACGCTACTGCCGAGGCGCAAGACGATGAAGATACTTTTACAACGACCCGTCCCGATACGGTAAAATTTGAACAGCGTTATTCCATTCACTTTCAACAGACTGTAATTGGGCAATATCATGGGAAATTCCATTCCCCTTACCAAGACTCCAACTCTTTTGTAGCCAAAGAAAGCTCCAAGTACTCCCTCACCGCCGATATTTTCAGCGCGCTCAGAGTATGGAAGGGCGGAATGATTGTTTTCAATCCGGAAATGGCGGGTGGCTCCGGACTGTCAGGAACGCATGGTATTGGCGGATTCACCAACGGAGAAACCTTCCGTGTGGGAGACCCTTCTCCGACTTTATATGTAGCCCGTGCCTATATCCGTCAGCGATTTGCCCTGAGCAAAGTCTATGGAAAAATAGCCGATGGGAATAATCAGGCTGACGAGATGTCCTCAATCCGATCCATTGCTATTACGGCAGGGAAAATCTGCATGGCAGATATATTCGATGGAAATACATGGAGCCACGATCCACGCTCCAGCTTCTTCAACTGGGGGCTGATGAGTGCCGGTGCCTGGGACTATCCTGCCAATACGCGGGGATATACTTATGCAGGAATTGTGGAGTATCTGGCGCCGAAAATCAATATCCGCGCGGCCATCAGTATGGTACCGGAAGTGGCCAACGGTCCTTTTTTGGATCTAAATTTTGCCAAAGCCAACTCATCTACGCTTGAAATTCAGAGAAATTACAGACTCAGAGGACACAAAGGCGTAATCCGCCTGATCGGATTTTATACACAGGCACACATGGGAAAATATACGCTGGCGCGGGATACGCATCCGTATATTACATCAACCCGCGCTTATGGCCGGACTAAAATCGGTGGAGCCATTAATATAGAACAGGGCTTTTCCTCCATGATGGGCGCATTCTTCCGGGCGAGCTATAATGACGGACGCAATGAAACCTGGTCATTCACCGAAATTGATCAGTCCATTTCCGGAGGTGTAGTTTTCCATGATTTCTGCAAAAAACGTCCGGAAGATAGATTTGGAGTAGCCTTGCTCGCCAATGGATTATCCAAAGATCACTCGGATTATTTAACGCGTGGCGGCTATGGATTTATTATCGGAGATGGTCAGCTCAACTACGGAATCGAGGGCATAGCGGAAGCCTATTATGCATTCAAGCTCCGTGATGGCATCTTTCTATCGCCTGATTATCAGTATATCATCAATCCCGGGTATAATAAAGACCGAGGGCCGATCAGTGTTTACGGCCTCCGGGGACATATAGAGTTTTAGAGGATATCCTCCGGAATAGCAATGTCTATATATCCGCATCTGCACATATAGATATTTATAAATGCAGGAAAGCCTTTAAGTGCAGTTATAGATTTTTATACGTGCAGAAAATGCTGTTATCTAAACAGACTCAGATACTGTTCAAAGGCGAAGAGTCGGTTACGTTTATATCCTGTAGTTTCTACAAGAATTCCCAGCCGAATAAAGTCCGCAATGAGGCGGTTGGCAGTAGTGATGTTTACTCCGAGATGTGCCGCAATTTCAGGACTATCGGCTATGGGACTTACATACAGAAATTCAAGAAGATTTTTGGCCAGCATGGATTTTTTACCAAGTCCAAGAATTACTTTTTCTACATGAGTTCGCATTGATATGATATTCTTAAAAGTATCAATGGAGTTTTCGGAAGTCTGCTTTACTCCTTCTACAAAGAATTTCAACCACTGCAATAAATTATTATGCGTCCTTGCCCGCATGAGATTGTCATAATACAGCGATTTATTTTTCTCAAAGAAATCAGATAGATAAAGTGTCGGCTTGACAAGGATATTGCAGTGCATAAGATACAGTGTGATCAATAGCCTTCCAATTCGCCCATTTCCGTCGAGAAAAGGATATATCGTCTCAAACTGATAATGGGCAATCCCGATCTTTATCAGATCAGGGGTGGAAATTTGATCATTATGAAGAAATTTCTCCAGATCGCTCATAAGTTCCGGAACCCTGTCCTGATGTGGCGGAATAAATACTGCATCTCTTATGGAAGCTCCACCGATCCAATTCTGACTGGTGCGGAAATCCCCGGGCGCTTTTTCTGATCCCCTTGCGCCTTGCATAAGCAGGCTATGTGCATTTCTAAGCATTCTATTGCTAAGGGGAAGGTCTGAAAGCCCCGTGATGGAGGCGTTCATAGCCTGAGTATAGTTGTGTACCTGCAGCCAGTCATTCCGTTTTTCGGGGGAAATATCTTCTTCTTTTTGAAGTGCCTCTTCCATATTGGTCTGCGTACCTTCAATATGGCTACTTTTAACCGCTTCCTTGCTTACATGCATTTTGATGAAAAAATCCACATCAGGAACAAGCATTGAAAACGCGTTTAATTCCCCCAGACGAATATTGGCCTCGCTCAGTAATTTTACGAGCGCCGGATCGTCAACAATCCACTCTGTATTGATCTCATTAGGCAGAAAGCTGTTAAACTGGAAGTTTTTTTCCCAACTCCCTGCTTTAAACTCAGTAATAGAATGCTTTATAGCCTTGTGTGCCATAGAGCAAATATAATATTTATAAATGCAGAAAACGGGTTAAGTGCACGCATGAAATTCTATAAATGCAGAAAACGCTTTAAGTGCAGTTATAAATATCTATAAATGCAGGAAAGGCCTTAAGTACAGTTATAAATTTTTATATGTGCAGGAAAGGATATATTGGTGCACGGGTTAATGATGATGATCAGATCATCATTCCGGCAATAGCCGCGGAAAGCAGATTGGCAATGGTTCCGGCAATGAGCGCACGGATACCGAGACTGGCCAGCATCGGACGTTTGCTCGGCGCGAGTGTGCCGATTCCGCCTAACTGAATGCCTATGGAGGCAAAGTTGGCGAATCCGCACAGGGC
>JBBRLW010000267.1:0-3786 GCA_038231115.1 Bacteroidia bacterium | reverse complement strand
TATAACTGTGTCCATTTTGCTATTCTGTTCAAAGCCTTTGATTAAAGACTTGACACTTATATGCTTCAATATACCGGCTTCAAAAATTGGATTGGATTTCATAGATTCCAGCTCGTTACGGAAAACATCCTGCTCTTTGAGATACTTTTCCCAAGGGACAGCAAAACCATTCTTTTTGAAATTACGAATTTCATCAGGAAGGCGTTTAGCTACCGAATTAAAGAGGATATATTTTCCCTTTTTGCCGGAAAACAGTAAATCAGAAGGCAAAGCACCCAGCTTCTCCACCAATCTGTAATCGAGAAAAGGGACGCGACACTCAATAGATGCTCCCATCGTCATACGATCATTACGATCTAATAAAGAACATAAATAAGTATGCTGATCGAGATATAGCGCCTGACGGGCAAGTTCTTTCGGGTAAATTTTCGCGCCTTCCGCTAATATCTTTTCTCTATATAAGTAAGATGAAGACAAAGCATTAATACCAAACTGACGGAAGTCGTTGGGATAAAGGCTGCATGAATTATACAGCGCCTGGGCTTGGCCACTTCCCAATGAATAATAGCGATGTAGCTTGGCTATTCTGTGATTGGAAGTCAGGGATTTTGCAATACCGGAAGCAAACTTTAATGGAGCCTGATAATTAGCGTACTTCAGCGCCTTATACCGGACATATCCGCCCATTAGCTCATCAGCACCTTCGCCTGAAAGCAGAACCGTCACAAACTGCTTGGCATACTTGGAAATGGCAAGTATCTGTGCGTCATTCTGATGTATAAGAGGTTCGTCATGGAGATAAGCAGCTTCCTTAATATTGGAATGCAACATCTCTCCGGTAACTTTCAACTCATGGAAATTGAATCCAAATTTATCAGCTACTATTTTAGCCAGACCAGATTCATCATAGCTGGCTTCCTCAAATCCGACGGTAAATGATGAAAGGTTCTTGAATCCCTGCGTACTTAAAGAAGCCGCAATGCTACTCGAATCCAGACCTCCACTTAATAATACGCCTACCGGAACGTCACTAATGGTTCTGTATTTTATCGAGCTATCAAAAGTGGACTCGTACCACTCAAATGGATCAGCAGGCTGAGAATCCTTATTGGATAGGATTTTCTCCCCCAGATTCCACCATTGTTTGATGTTGATCGTTCTGTTCCTGATGAGAACAGAATGTCCGGGGAGAAGCCTTTGGACAGATTTAAAAAGCGTTTCTTCTCCCGCTATATATCGGAACAATAATAATTCATCGAGTTTGGACTCATCAATAACAGGCGGTTGCTGATTATTGAATAGCGCTTTTTGCTCTGAAGCAAAACGGAATGATCCGTTGATATTCGTGTAATAGAAGGGCTTCACACCGAGGCGGTCTCGGCAGATAAATACACTCTGTTCCTGCCGGTCATAGATAGCGAAAGCGAACATTCCATTGAGCTTATTCAGCATGGATTCGCCTTCGGTCATGTAGAGGTAGAGTAAAACTTCGGTATCACAATCAGAGCGAAATTTGAATCCTTTTCGTTCTAACTCAGGTCTAAATTCCTGATAATTATACACTTCTCCGTTAAAAGTGATGACGTATCTGCCGTCCTCGCTTTCAAAAGGTTGTTTTCCCGCTTCTGATAAATCGAGTATTGATAATCGTCTGTGAGCCAGACCTACATAATTATCTATATAGATTCCTGCACCATCCGGTCCGCGGTGGATAAGCCGATCTCTCATTTGAAGCAGGTCTGCTTCATTGACGGGCTGTTGATTAGCGTAATTGAAAATGCCTGCGATTCCGCACATATACTAAGAAGTAAGCCTCCTGTAATTTTCTGCAAAGATGCTCATGTTTTTACGCATATCGCCCTTTTCCTCTATCAATTTTCTATTATCAAGTAGCACGGGACCTATATTCTCAATACTTTCCCAGGTATTTTGCAAAGCCTCAGCTAAGCTTTCTACATTATCAACTTCGACCAGCTTGCCGTTTACATTATCCGCTATCCAGAAATGATTAGCGATCAGGTCAGAAACTATCGGATAGCACCCACAGGCCATAGCCTCGATCAGTGATGCCGAAACTCCCTCTGAGATGGGCATAGCCAGATAGACATTTGACTCCTGTAGAATAGGAAGTATCTTATGATTGTCAACTCTTCCGGTAAGCGTAACTTTCTCTGAAAGATTGTTTTCGACAATAAATGATTCAATATTAGCTCTTTCCACGCCTTCCCCAATTATTGTAAGATGAAAGGGTACGGATCTCTCCACTAAAGCTTTCACCGCTTTAAGAATGGTCAGATGGCGGTAATCGGAATGTAGAGCACGTGTCACGACTATATTCAGCCGGGTATTATCCTTTGCCTCGTTAAACCGAAAAATCTCGAGATCAATCCCACGCGGAAGAATTAAGGTTTTAGAAGGATCGGCACCCAGATCAAACATCGTCTGTGCCATGTGAGGTCCCCAGGCTTGAATGAGATCTGCATGCTTGATGGCATACCGGGCTAAAAAAGCTTTTAGCGGTGTTGTGTAATGATTTTCCGGCCAGACATCTGTGATGCCCTGGCTGGCAATAACTAAGGGTCTGAATCCAGTCCATGCGGCTAAAAATCCATAGCTTGTAATTCTGTATCCGATGAGTACGTCAGGCTTATACTGTTGGATGTCAGATTTGATTGAAGTAAGCGCTTGTAGCCAGCTGGCAATTCTTTCAACTCTTCCCCGGGCGCCCTTTGAACTGGGAAGCGACCATCCTTTTATGGTACAGTTACCATATTTTTCCAGACCGTGTATCCAGTTAATGGCATTGGGATGGGATACATCCCCCAAAAAGTATATTTTTAACGTACGATTATCAGGCAAGCTGTTTGAGTTTTAATTCGGGTTTCTTCTTCTTTTCCCGCATGAGTAGCAATCCGCCCTGAGGCTCTTCTATTTTCATGAATGCGAGTCCATAAGTCAGTCCCACCATAGATAATCGCATCGCCGAGTGAATTGTCGTGATGCTGGAAAAAACAAAGAAACAGACAAATATCATCTTATCCACGGGGCGTGTGAGATTTCGATAATATTGAATTGGATATAATAAGACTATAAGCAATGCTACCACACCATACATCCCGTGCTCTGCCAGAAGACGTGAGTATTCCGTATGAGCCTCAAGCTCAAGACCTGCTATCTCATCCCGATATTTCTTGGCCTGACCAGGTCCAACGCCGGCAATCGGATTAGCCCGAAATACCTGAAGGTCAATCAAAAAGATATTTTCTCTTCCACCTAAATCTACCCCCTCAAGCTGGATATCCTTGTTCTGGGCAATTTTATCGGTGGAGGAAGCACGCTGCTTGGATGCCTTATTGTAGCGTTTGTCCAAAGCATCGCCAGTTAAGGCATTCAGATAGCCCCATATAAAAAATCCGCCTACGCCGGCCATAACAATAATCTGAATTACCCGGACAAATTGCTGAATATTTCCGCTCGCTCGAGCTAAAGTATAAAGGGATAGTAATAGGCAAACCAGTGGAGTCACTACCCCACCCCTTGAAAAAGTCATAATAGCAAATCCGATCATCAGAAAACCTATTATTCTATCTATCAGTACATTATAGAATACATTAAGTTTTAAAATCCAAGCCAGGCTGATGAGCATAAAAGCATAGCCAAGCTGTGTTGCTACCTGATTCGGTCCAAAGCCCCCACTCAGCTGATCACTGGATGAGAGAGTGAAATTGGCTTTTTCCAGTGTTGGCATCTTCCAGAATACAACGACAAGAACGGATATAATCGGAT
>JBBRLW010000266.1:0-3826 GCA_038231115.1 Bacteroidia bacterium | reverse complement strand
GATACGATCTATCCCTCAAATGAGGCTCAGGAATTCAGCAGAGGCAGTAGTGTGGTCATTCCAGTTGTAGAACCCGTCCTAAGGAAAGGGCGAAAAAATCTGATATACTATCTGGAGATTTACAACACGAATCAGCTGAGGAGTAAAGCTCCGATGAAAATGAATGTATCCATCATTGATGCATCGGGCAGAAAACTATCCGGATATGAAAAGACCATGCAGCGCAAAAGATCTACTACTATTCCTCTGTATGGAGGATTTGATATTAGCGCATTGGTACCCGGAAAATATGCATTGGTTGTTGAAAGTCCGGATGTTGTGCTTAAAAACACATCCATACCTCAGCAGAAGATATTTTATATCGTAGAGGCTCTACGCTCTCAGGCACAGGAAAATGCAATATACCTTCGTTTTGTGGACACGATGAAAATCAGCAGTATCCGGAGCTTCCTGAAATATATATTTGTCCAGAAAAATACGGATGAGGTAGATATGGTTGATCGTATACGGCTGGCTACGGATAGCGGCCTGGTCCGAAATACATTCTATCAGTTCTGGCAGGATAGAAATCCCCTGCATCCTGAAACTGCCTTCAAGGAATATTTAGAGCTGATTCAGTATGTTCAGGCCAGCTTCAAATCACAACTATTGGATGGCTACAAATCAGACCGAGGCCGGACGGTACTCAAGTATTTCAGAAAACCTGACTTTGTAAGTCCGTATTATGATGAGCCGAATGCCTATCCTTATGAAATTTGGCAATATTACTCTATACCCGGACAGGGATCGGTTAAATTCATTTTCTATAATCCTACGGGTATAGAAAACGATCTGATTCTGCTGCACTCCACTGCCAATGCAGAGCTTAAAAACGTGGGCTGGAAGAATATGCTTTACAAAAGATCAGCAACACGCAAGGGTGATAATGTAGGAGATGACGCGGAAAAGCGTTTCGGTGAGTAGATTTGGATGAGATTGTCACATCAGGTTTGCGATTACATCAAATTATTTTCAGATCTATATTGCTCGGACTGGCTTCGGCTCCGATGTGGCTGTTGTATGGCATTTCAGATATAATTTTCCTGCTGGGCTACTATTTGATTGGGTACAGGAAAAAAGTAGTCCGGGATAATCTGAGCTATGCTTTTCCGGAAAAGTCGGATATAGAACGCAGGAAGATTGAAGTCCGGTTTTACCGTAATCTTGCGGATCAGATGGTAGAGTCAATTAAATTCCTGAAAATCAGCCGCTTGCAGCTTAATAAACGCGTAATTGTCACTAATAGTGAAGGCTCTGAATTTCACCTAAAGAATACAGAACGAAATGTGATTCTCCAGCTTTCGCATTGTTTCAACTGGGAATGGGCAGGGCAGATATTTCAGCTAAGGAATCCGCATCCCGGGTTCAATATCGCGGTGTACCGGACACAAAGCAATTCATTTTTCAATCATCTGATTCTTGAGGCGCGGACAAGATTCGGAGCCGAGGTACTCCCGAGCGAGCATATTATCAGGAGAATGTTACAGACAGATCAGCCCGGTAATCTGGTGCTGATGGTAGCCGATCAGGCTCCCCTACCCGCCCCGGGGAATTACTGGACTGAATTCTTGAACCGTCCGGCACCTTTTTTCTCCGGAATTGAGAAGATCGCCCAGCGCAAAAACTATGTGCTGACTTATGTCGACGTAAGAAAGCTGCGACGTGGATATTATGAAGCAGATATATCCATTATCACGGATAAGGCAGATCAGTATTCAGGCACTCAGCTTACTGAATTGTACGTCAGGAAAATGGAAGCCTGCATCCGGCAACATCCGGAAAATTATCTGTGGAGCCACAGGAGATGGAAACATTCGCCACCGGACTCATATACGTCAGTGAAATTATGAAGCGCCTGGTATGGATTGTAGCTACACTAATTTTTTTGACAGGCTGTAATCATCAGGATTCGCGAAAAACTCAAATCACAAAAGGACTGTATTACTGGAGGAGTAGCTTTGATTTATCAGATGATGAGCAGAACA
The DNA here is from genome assembly GCA_038231115.1 of Bacteroidia bacterium. Lineage (GTDB taxonomy): Bacteria > Bacteroidota > Bacteroidia > CAILMK01 > CAILMK01 > JBBRLW01. Next base: position 1,802 of record JBBRLW010000266.1, on the reverse strand, counting down.
GGCTCGTAAAATCTGGATATAATAAGCTATATATCAAATACTTTGAGTTCGATAATACCAGACATTTCATAGCTCCGGTACAATTCCGGACTCAGCCTGTCAGCTCGGGGTTGGAGATTATTCCGGTCATATATCTTGACAATCGGGCGCTGCGGGATATGCCTGAGCAACATATTTCCGGACTGGCAGGTGTTATGACGGAGAAAATCTCATCCATAAACAGAAGTGCGAATTATCAGGGCAAGGTCTCTGAAATACAGATAGATTGTGACTGGACTGAAACGACCAGAGAGACTTACTTCCGCTTACTGCATACGATCAAATCCAGACTTCAAGCTGGAGTTAAGCTCAGTGCAAGCATTAGACTACATCAGGTGAAATATAAAGACCGGACGGGGATTCCTGCCGTAGATCGAGGCATGCTGATGCTCTATAATTTCGGAAGTGTAGGTAATTACACGGAGGCAAACTCTATCTACTCCCATAAAACCCTCCAAAGCTATCTCAAAGCTGATTTTGAGCATTATCCCATTCGGATGGATATTGCTCTGGCAAATTTTCAGTGGGGAATTGTTTTCAGGAATCAACATCCCCGTAAAATTCTGGATGGTGTGGCAGCCAAAGATTTTCCGGAAGCTGCTTTGGAGAAAATAGATCCGACACATGGCAGAATACTCCGTACGGGACACATTCAGGGATTTGCTTTGGAGATAAATGACGAGATCAGGTTTGAGAAATCAGGGATTGATGAGATGAAAAATGCGGCGCAAATAATCGCTTCCCGGATGAATACGGATTCCTTCTGCATCAGTATATTTGATGTGAAACATAATAGTACGGATGCTTATCTCTCAAAGGAAATGGATGAAGTTTTTGATCCTTTCCGCAATAATTCTGCTCGGTCTCGGAGGTAGCATAACAGTCATTGATGCCTGTGGCGGATACTATGCCTCCGATAGTGATACGCATATATTGTTTGATCCGGCAATAGTCCAAACAGGGCTCAGTCCTTTTCTATTAACGCAGGAGTCACAGCTATATCAAAGCGATGAAGTGAGGCTATCGGCAGAATTAAAAGAATCAAACATCAGAGAGTGGGAATCCTATTTAGGCGAAAAGTCAGGCAGGGAGATTATTGAAGAGATTATCTACGACACATTAGAGACTTATCCTCATTCCTACAGCTCTAAAGCACAGGCAATTTTAGACAGAAATAAGGATCTCGGGAAATATGTCAGCTATTTGAGATCGATCCAGCCACAGATCCGGCAGATAGATTACTGGGATACCATCCATAAACGTGATTCATCTTTAATGCTGCAGCTGGCCGCTGCCGGAGAGCAGCTGCTTTCATCCACTAAAAAAGAATTTTTAAAAGAAAGAATCGCTTTCAATATCATCAGGCTCCAGCTATACGCTGGAAATTCAGTCATGGCAGGATTGAGCTATGACAGACTGTTTCCTTATCAAAGCAAAAGCAAACACTCATTGATCTGGTATCAGGCAATGGCCCTGAAAGGCGGTGTATTATACCGTAATCGTCAGTTTGATTCATCCATTTATTTATTCTCGAGGGTATTTGATGCCGTGCCATCGCTAAGAAATATGTGCCTCATCAATATGGATTGGAATCTGATGAGCTCCGATCCCCCGAAAGACGCAGATGCGTATTTCTATCGGCAGGAAATGTATAAGGAATCTTCGAGGCCTAATGCGCATCTACTCTCCCTGTGCAGAAATGACCAGGAGAGAGCTGTTATTGACACAATGATTGGAATACGCGTAGCGTAACCGGAGATATT
>JBBRLW010000265.1:0-3838 GCA_038231115.1 Bacteroidia bacterium | reverse complement strand
CAATCCGTCATAATGGTATAAGTGACCCTATTTCAGCAGGAAGAAATATAATGAGTCTCGTGCTCTTTCCCAACCCATTCAGTGCGAATACCACGCTCAATTATTCGCTAAGTCAATCCCGTGCTATCAAAATCACATTGACTGATATTCTGGGTCGTGAAACGATACTGATGGATAATATCAGTCAGGCGGCGGGAAATTATCAGCTGCCTATATCTGTTGCACACTCTGGTGTTTATTACCTGAGACTGACTTCGGAAGGGGAAACAGTTGTAAGGAAGCTAATCAAGCTCTAAACAAGAAAGCTATATAAATAAGGAAAGTCTTGCTTCTTATAGAAGCAGGACTTTTTTGTTTTCGGCCAAAGGCATGTGACGGGAATAAAAAAGCCTCCGTAGTGATACGGAGGCTTCTCGTTGTGGCGTTGGGCGGAATCGAACCGTCGACACAAGGATTTTCAGTCCTTTGCTCTACCAACTGAGCTACAACGCCCTTTTAAAAGTGGTGCAAAAATATACCTATTCTAAATTACTTCCTAATGTTTGATCGCTTTTTATTTTAGGCGTAATTTGAACCTAAATTCAATGCTTAAGCTCATTTTTGCAGTGAACATAAATATGATCAGTCAAATAATCTTTTCCATACTTCTCGTTGTGGCCATTTTTCTTTTCTCCAGAAATATGAGCCGGCTTCGTCGCAATATTATGCTGGGGAAAAAACTGGGAGAAATTGATCAGATTCCCAGGCGCTGGCGGCTGGTTGTCCTGAATGCGTTGGGTCAGAAGAAGATGTTTGCCCGCCCCATTCCGGCCATTCTACATTTCTTTGTCTATGCGGGATTCATCATCATCAACATTGAGATTATGGAAATCGTGCTGGATGGCTTGTTCAATACCCATAGGCTTTTTGCTCCCTTTTTAGGGGGAGCTTATACTGTCCTGATTTCCTCTTTTGAGGTTTTGGCTGTACTTGTATTGGTCTCATGCGTAATATTTCTGATCCGCAGGCACTTGATGGGAATCAAGAGATTTTATCACTCTGACCTGAAGTCATGGCCCCGACTCGATGCCAATATCATCCTTGCTACTGAAATTGTCCTGATGAGTGCATTTTTACTACTTGATACCGCTGATCTTGCTTTACAGCATCAGGGAGCGGAACACTATCATCAGACGGGAAACTTTCTCATCTCAGGATTATTTGCTCCGGCGCTGTTTAATATGGATTCCTCGGCACTAATTGGCCTGGAAAGGGCAGGGTGGTGGTTCCATATCCTCGGAGTTTTTGCCTTTTTGAATTATCTGCCTATCTCCAAGCATCTGCATATCATTCTTTCTTTTCCGAATACATACTATTCTAAACTGACTTCCATGGGCAAGATGCCCAATATGCCGGATATTGCGCGTGAAGTCCAGCTAATGCTTAATCCAGATGCTTTTCCTGCGGAGGGAGCTATCCCAGAGCCGGCACAACATTCAAAGTTCGGCGCACAGGACATAAATGATTTATCATGGAGAGATATTTTAGGGGCCTATTCCTGTACCGAATGCGGACGATGTACATCGGTTTGCCCCGCTAATCTGACCGGTAAAAAGTTGTCTCCCCGTAAAATAATGATGGATACGCGTGATAGAGCGGAGGAAGTAGGACGGAAAATAGATCTGAAAGTGGAAAATCCTTTTGAGGGGAAAATGCTCCTCAATGATTACATAACCAAGGAAGAACTACTGGCCTGTACTTCGTGCCAGGCATGTGTGGAAGCCTGTCCTGTGAATATTGATCCGCTTACTATCATCCATCAGCTCAAGCGTTACGTAATCATGGAAGAGGCCGCCAGTCCTCAGCCCTGGAATATTATGTTCTCAAATGTGGAGAACAACCAGGCTCCCTGGCAATTCAGTCCTTCAGACAGATTCAACTGGGCAGAAGGAATTGAAACAAAATCCGGTCAAATCTCTACATCAAGCCCAAATAACTAAATTATGGAAATCAAAGTCCCTACAATGGCGGATATGGTCGCCTCCGGCGAACAGCCGGATATCCTTTTCTGGGTGGGATGTGCCGGATCATTTGATCAGCGTGCCCAGAAGATTACAAAAGCCTTTGTCAAGATACTCAGCCATCTGAACATTAAATATGCAGTACTGGGCCCCGAGGAAGCATGTACCGGCGATCCTGCACGCCGTGCAGGAAATGAATTCATTTTTCAGATGATGGCAGCCAATAATATATCCATACTCAATGGATATGAAGTCAAAAAGATAGTGACCACCTGTCCGCATTGCTTCAATGTTCTAAAAAATGAATATCCCGAGCTGGGCGGAAAGTATGAGGTCATACATCATTCTCAGCTGCTGCAGGAGATGATTGATGGCGGGCGTATACGTCTTAAAGAAGGTGGAGTCTTCAAAGGAAAGCGCATCACTTTCCATGACTCCTGCTATTTGGGAAGAGCCAATGGAGTGTATGAGGCGCCAAGAAGAGTCATTGAATTATTGGATGCTGAACTGGTGGAAATGAAACGTTCGCGCTCAAAGGGATTCTGTTGTGGAGCCGGCGGCGCGCAGGTATTTAAGGATGCGGAGCCAGGCGCCAAAGAAGTATATGCGGAGCGAACCGAGGAAGCTCTGGCTACGGGAGCTGAATTTATTGCTATGTCCTGTCCATTTTGTTTGACGATGCTCTCCACCGGAGTCAATGAATAGGACAAAGCAGAGGAGGTCAAAACGCTTGACATCGCCGAGCTAATCGCCATGGCAGAAGATTTATAGGTATCCTGTTCTTGGGGAATTGACTAAAGATTTATGCTCAACTGCTTGCATCTAATAATTGACTAATTCCGCTGAGCATAAAGGGAATATATCATGGATTTCTCTCATGGGAATTGTCCTGATATCCGGTCTTTTTTGTCTGAAATATGTAGGACGATATAGTCATATGGCTATCTACATAGCTCTGATTTATTGCATCATACTAATGATAATAGCTCTCGGATCACGTTTCCTGCCCAACTCTCTTACAGGGATCCGAATGCGGTATGCCATGCTTGTATTGTATATGCTGGGGATGATTTTTCTGATATACAAAGTATCTGTTGAGACGCTGAATGTAGACAGATGGAGTGTGATCTATAGCTTCTGGGATACAGCCCTGCACGGAGATTTACCCTATACAGCCAAATCCCACATGGGAAATGCACCTGGCCCATTTCCGTTTTATTTTCTGCTGATGTATCCCTTTTATCTCATCAGGGAAATTGCTTGGCTCAGCCTGGGATGTATTTTATTGCTCTCGAACCGGCTGGTAAGAGATTTAGCAAACGATAAATTCAAGGCGGCTGCCTTAATTCTTGTGCTCAGTTCCGTAGCTATTCTCTGGGAAGTTATTACACGAAGTACGATCTTTATAAATGCCACGATCTGCCTTCTTTTCGTGAACTACGTTTACAAAAAAGGGATGTATCAGATCACCACCCTAATGGGTATAGGATTGCTGGGAGGCTTTCTGCTTTCCACACGTGCTTTGATTCTTATTCCCTTCATCGTATTCTTCAGCAATAAATTCCTGAAGAACTTTCAGCTCAAATCTGCTTTTATCTTCGGATCTAGCATTCTCGCAGGGTTCATCCTGACTTTTCTGCCCTTATTGCTCTGGGATTTCGATCTCCTGCTGAGGTATAATCCTATTACGCTGCAGTCCGGATTTACCTCCCTTCCCGTGTTTGCGGGAATATGTCTGTGTGCGCTGCTTTCCGGATATTATTTCAAAGCTGAGCGGCAGCTACATATCGCTTCCGGAGTGCTGCTATTTCTGATTGTAATGATCTATATATCAGAAT
>JBBRLW010000264.1:0-3856 GCA_038231115.1 Bacteroidia bacterium | reverse complement strand
CGGGTCAAGGTGCTCATTAATACTGACGAGCAGGTCTATATCGCTATCCTTGCTAAACCGATCTGTAACCACAGATCCAAACAGCCAGGCAGCAGTAATCTCATGCCTTTTGAGGATATCAATTACATCAGGAAGATAAGGCTTAAATGAAGGATGGATCATGGTTGGGTGAGGTTAGGGATTATAACACTACGGTAATAATCTTCCGACCATTCGTGGAAAAGGTATCGCTTCGCGGACGTGCGGCAGCTTGCAAATATAGCAGATGATGCGCTCGAGTCCGAGGCCGAAGCCGGAGTGCGGCACGGATCCGAAGCGGCGGAGGTCGAGGTACCACTCAAAGGCTTCCATCGGCAGATCGTGGTGGCGGATGGCATCCTGCAGGACTTTGATGTCGGTTTCACGCTGACCTCCGCCGACAATTTCTCCGTATCCCTCCGGCGCCAGGACATCTACGCCCCTGACGAATCCCGGCGCATCGTCGGCTTCCTTCATATAGAACGCTTTGATGGCTTTCGGCCAGTTATAGACCATAATCGGAGTATCAAAGAGGCGCGTAAGGACGGTCTCATCGGAGCCACCGAAATCATTGCCGCGCTCAAAATTCTTCGCCGAGCTGATCCAGTTCGGAATATTGCGCTCCTGCTCTTCGAGTTCTTTATATTCTATTTTCAGCTGACGTACTTTTTCCTCATTGAAAGCGATTTGTCCTTTTTTCATGCCTCCGGCGGCGAGCGTCTCCTCACGGACTTTGAGATCCTCGGTGATCGCCTGCATGCGCTGACGTACTTCGGCGAGGTCATCCTCGAGCAGCTTGATGGCGTTACGTCCGTCGAGGTCCTTTTCTCCCTTGATGAGCGATACCGCTTCCTCATAAGGAATGCGTGGAATAGGACGCGTGATGTTTTCCAGCTTCGTGACATCGCGCTCCAGGATATCCAGCTCTGTCCGGCATTTATCCAGCACCCGCAGGACTATAAAGCGCAGCAGGGCTTCGATGACTTCCATCGTCATGTCCAGATCGTAGAAAGCCATTTCCGGCTCAATCATCCAGAACTCGGAAAGGTGCCTGCGGGTCTTGGACTTCTCCGCACGGAAAGTAGGTCCGAAGGTATATATTCTGCCCATCGCCATCGCCATCGCCTCGCCGTAGAGCTGTCCCGACTGGGTCAGATAGGCTGGCTCATCGTAGAAATCCGTCTCAAAAAGATTGGATGTGCCCTCGCAGGCATTTCCAGTGAAGATCGGTGCATCCATCTGGACATATCCCTGCTCCTGAAAGAACTCGTGGATCGCATATATGACGGTATTCCGGATGCGCATAATCGCCCACTGACGGCGCGAGCGCAGCCAGAGATGGCGCCTGTCCATGAGGAAATCCACACCATGATCCTTCTTACCGATCGGGTAATCTTCCTCGTTCTCATTGGTATTCTGAAATACTTCCAGCGCGCTGACCTGTAGCTCGAGTCCGCCCATCTGACGCTCATCGGCTTTGACCGTCCCGATCATCCTGACAGAGGTTTCGAGTCCGAGGCGTTTGGCTTCCTCAAAGGAATCATCACCGACGCTGGACTGCTCAATGACCGTCTGGAGGAATCCAGAGCCATCTCTGAGGACAATGAACACGATTCCTTTGGAGTCCCTGCGGTTCTGCACCCATCCCTGGAGGGTGACTTCGGCGCCGATATGCGATTTGAGGTCCTGTATGCGGGAAAAATTTTTTGCAAGCTGAGTCATCTTTTTTACGGAGCTAATTTATTGTTATTCAATCAATTGAAAATTATTTCAAAACAAATTCGGCAGATTTGACACGAACCGTGCCACAAACTAAATTATTTCTGATTTTGTGTTGTTGTACGTACACGTATTAGCGTACCAAACCTTTCTCAATTAGAGCGCAATTTAGATATTTATGCAAAAATTAGGATTAAACCAGTCCATGCAGCAGAAACTGTCTCCCCAGCAGATACAGTTTATCCAGCTGCTCCAGTTGAATACCACCGAGCTTGAGAAGCGTGTTGACGAAGAACTCGCTGAAAATCAGGGACTTGAGGCCGAGGCAGAGGATGGATCCTCGAACGATCCGGTGGACGAATTTGCAGACATCAGCCAGAAAGATGACAAAGTAATCCAGGATGAGATTAAGCCGGAAGGGGATCAGCTGGAAACGGATGTGGACTACGAGGAGCCGACATCCAGCGTAGATGAGCTTGATTTTGAGGCTAATGAGGTCATTGATGACGAGTTTTCCCAATATCTATCCGGTGATGACGATAATGACTATACCTACAACGCCTTCGAGGTAGATAATCAGGATGAGGACAAGGATGTCCCTTTTGCGGCGACAAGTACGCTATACGAGCAGCTCCTGGAGCAGCTGGAATCGGTGCGGCTTTCCGAACATCAGAAAGTGCTGGGCAGGCATCTGATCGGGATGATTGAGGAAGATGGCTATCTGCGCCGTCCGCTGAAAAATATAGTCTTTGACATGGCCTTCACCAATCAGGTGAAAACTACGGAAGAGGAGCTGGAGTTTGTGCTGAGAGAGATTCAGCAGTTTGATCCGCCGGGCATCGGTGCGCGTGACCTCGTGGAGTGCCTCACGCTGCAATTGATCCGCAAGGATACAGCGCTGGAAAAAGTCCAGATTGCCCGCCGCATCATCAAGGATCACATGGATGATCTGGCTAAAAAACACTACGACAAGCTGATGAAGTCCCTGAAAATATCAAGGGATGACCTCAAAGAAGTACTGGATCTGATTACGCACCTTGATCCCAAGCCCGGGGAGTCCCAGATCAATATCAAGACGCAATATATTATTCCGGACTTTATAGTGACCAACCAGGAGAATGTCCTGATTGTAAATCTGAACTCGAAGAATGCTCCGGAGCTGCGCATCAGCCGCTCGTACTCCGATACCATGCGCGGATTCCAGCAGGCGCCGGAAAAAACGAAGACCATGAAAAAGGAAGTCCAGTACATCAAGCAGAAGCTGGACAATGCCAAGTGGTTCATCGATGCCATCAAACAGCGGCAGAATACGCTACTGCTGACCATGAAGACGATCGTCGCTTTCCAGCGAGAGTTTTTCCTGACCAGCGATATTGAGCGGCTCCAGCCGATGATCCTCAAAGATATTGCAGACCGGATCGGCATGGATATATCGACGGTATCGCGGGTAGTGAACTCGAAATATGTCCAGACCGATTTCGGCATCTACTCGCTTAAAGAGTTTTTCTCGGAAGGCATCCAGACTGACTCCGGCGAGGAGGTATCAAACAAGGAAGTAAAAAGTATCCTGCGCGAAATGATTGAGCAGGAAGACAAAAAACGTCCCTTGACAGACGAGAAGCTCACCGACATGCTCAATGAGCGCGGCTATAACATCGCCCGCCGGACGGTTGCCAAATACCGCGAGCAGCTCGGCATTCAGGTAGCGAGGCTAAGAAAGGGGATATAAAAGGAGATAAGGAGTATAGGCCTATGACCGCAAGCGGCGATCATAGGCTGATTTCTCATTCTCATTTAGCACTAAGAGAGCTGCAAGCGTTGCTTATACGAATGGTTCTCAAATTCCTGAATACAATAAGACTCATTAATGAAGAAAATTAACAAGGAGCGCGTTATAATATTTTCATCTTTTGCAGTTTTCGGAATTGCTATGTTGTCTTGTGATAATTACATATTAAGAGCCTGTCTAAAAATTTTATAAAAGCTTATTTGGATGCTTTTTGCGTCATCCTGCGTTGGACTTTTTGAACGTAGAAGCGCTGCTATATCCTTCAAAGCCCGTCTTGGCTGACACCAAAATCATCTCAAATGCGCAAATAAAAATTCTTAGACAGGCTCT
>JBBRLW010000263.1:0-3860 GCA_038231115.1 Bacteroidia bacterium | reverse complement strand
ATCCCTCCGGTGGCATCTCCGTACTCGGCAGGAACACCTCCGGTAACGACCGAAATCTGCTCTATTCCGCTCTGTGCAAAGGAAGTAGCCCCTGTTCCGATGACCTTCACCCCATCCACATAATAGACGGTACCATCCGGACGGCTTCCCCTGATGGAGATACCGCCTCCGGTGCCATTGCTGGTCGCTCCTGAGGAGGTCGTAGCCAGATATCCGATGCCTTTCACCGGAGAACTTCGAATCTTCTCACGGCTGATGGTATTCTGATTAATGGTCTGATCCCTATCAAATGGAGGATTTATAAACCCTGTAACTTTAATCTCTTTAAGGTTTAGAATATTCTCTTCTAATTTAACATCAAGATTTTGAGTCCTATCAGGGTTCAAAACAACTCCCGTGATTTGTTGAGTCCTAAACCCTGTGAATTGAATTGTTATAGTATAGCGTCCCGGAGGTAATCCGGTAGCTTTATACGAACCGTCCAGCTCGGTCTGAAGCGTTTTCTGCTCCGTACCGTTGGTGATATTGATGATGGCAAACGATATCTCGTCGCCTGTTTTGCTGTTTGTCACCCGACCGCTCAGCGCGGCATCCTGAGTCTGCGCCTGCAGACCGATGCCGAAGCAGAACATAAGGACGAAACACATCCAGAGTAAAAATCTATCTTTCATATTGTTCTCTTGCTTTTTAATGTTTTGGCACTGAAATGGAAAGTCTTGGGACTGACACCATCGCGGCCGTTTCTGGGAGTCTCTTAACCTTACCCAAGCAAATTTAAGCGTTGATGGATGTGGACTGAAATACAAATAGCCCGATTTATCGGACGCATTGACTCAGATACACTCGGGCTGATGGCCTCTCTCCTGCCGCTGACCGGCAAATAAACGCTGTACGCTGCTATTTTTTTAACTGTTTATCGGTTAATCTATCCAACCCTCCGCATAGGGAACCTGCCCGATACGGAGAACGTTGGCCTTCAAAAATACGATATTCCGGCATATTAAGAAATAGTAAGTATCGAAAAGGAAAATCAGGGACTTTTTCGCTACACCCGCTCCTGATATGATATATCAGGCATGCGAGTCCGGTCATAAATGAGGATGCCCATTCGGTCGATATGATTTATAAGCGCCTCATTACGAATATGATGATAGACAGAAATGTCAAACTCCTGTGGAATATCCGAGTCATGCAGCCAGTCGGCCAGCCGGAAAGTATCGTTATCCGTAATGTATTGACCCTTGAGCGTCAGGTCAATATCCGATCCTCTGCTGTACGTGCCCTTGCCCGCGATCCATAGATAAGCGCCTGCTCAACAGATTCAATTTTACTGAGAAATTCGATGATCTGCCCCAGAATATGCTCCGGCAGTCCCATTTTGGAGGCAGGTGTTTCCATACGAGCTTATAAATAGGCTTCCAGAAAAGATCTTAATTCCACGAAAAGACGGTAATACTCTTCTCTGACAGCCTTTTCGACTTTCAGCGCCAGCTCTTGTCTATAAATATGCGCGAATTCATTTCGGGAATTGACCATCCGGAGCCAGGCTTCGCCTTCTGAAATATACCCTGATTTATAGCTCTGCCGGATAATGTTCCTGCTCCCGGCAATCGTCGGGGCGTTTCCATTGGCAAGCAGGAACTCGCGCAAGAGATTATGGGAAAGCTCAAAGAGGATTAGGCCTTCTTTTCGCCCTGCGCTTGGAGCTTCCGCTCTCTCAGATAAGTCCTTACCACCGGAATCGCTGTAACCAGAATAAGCCCGAGGACAATCAGCTCCAGATATTGCTTCAGCCAGGGGAATGCTCTACCGAGAATATATCCGATCATAACCATGCTGATGACCCAGGCCAAAGCGCCGAGGACATTATAGATCAGGAATTTCCGATAGTCTAATTTGATGGCTCCCGCAAGGATCGGGACAAATGTCCGGATGATCGGGACAAAGCGTCCTGCAATAAGTGCCATCGCTCCGTTGCGGGCATAGAAGCTCTCCATCATGGTCAGATATTTTTTCTTGAATATCAGGGAGTCCTCTTTATTGAACAGCTTCGGACCCATATAGCTTCCGAAGGCATAGCCGACCCAGTTTCCAATGATGGCACACAGCGCAACAGATCCGATAATAATCCACAGCGGATAGTCCAGCATTGGCGCCATACCATCCTTCCCGGGAGAAGCGAGGAATCCGGCCAGGAAGAGCAAAGAATCCCCCGGGAGGAAAAACCCGACAAATAATCCGGTCTCCGCAAAAATGATGAAGCAGAGCAGAAACAGCCCGCCCTTCTCGATGATCGTCTCCGGATTGATGAAATCCTTGACGCTGTGCAGTATATCGTATATCATAGTACTATTCTTCGAGGAAATTCATGTCTTTTCCGAAGCTTTCCTTCAGGCCTGACAGTGCCAGCAATGAAATTCCGATGCAAATTACGCCTACCCATCCCGCACTTTCCAGTATTGACATATTATTATTCTGTTGTAAACTCTGAAACAGAAGCGTCACCGGAACTACCGATCCTCTGACAAAATTCGGAACACTCGTAGCCACCGTAGCGCGGAGATTGGTGCCGAACTGCTCCGCTGCCGAAGTGCAGAACAATACCCAGAAGCCTGATCCGATGCCGAGCATAAAGCACATGAAATAGAACATTTCGGCAGATACATGGCTCATTGTCAGGTATCGTGCGGTGATAAGCCCATTGGCGAGGAAAAAGATCAGGATCACTTTTTTCCGGCTTTGGAGCGCCTGAGATAATAATCCGCTGATAAAATCTCCAATGACCAGTCCCAGATAGCAGAACATGACTGCCCTTCCGCCGGTCGTAATCGCCGGACTGACTCCGATCTTCTCACTGATTTCCGGAGAGAAAGTAATCAGCACCCCGACGGTGTACCAGACGGGAATCCCAATCAGGATGGAAAGTATAAATCGCCGTGCTCTGGACCATTTGCTGAAGATGGCTAAGAAATTTCCGCGCCTGACATTCAATTCCTTTGCGGCGGCAATCATTCCGGACTCAAATACACCGATCCGCAGCAGCAGCAGCGCAAGCCCCAATCCGCCACCGAATAAGTAGCAGCTGCGCCAGGAGAGATACTCCGCAATAAAATGCGCAAGAATGGCACCCGAGGCACCCACCGTAGCGACGATCATTGTTCCGTAACCACGCGAATGGCGGTCTAAGGTTTCCGTTACTAAGGTGATTCCCGCGCCCAGCTCGCCAGCAAGGCCTACTCCGGCAATAAATCGCATGACGGCATACTGATGAATATCCGTGACAAATCCGTTGGCTATATTGGCCAGAGAGTACATTATAATAGATCCGAAAAGTACGGAGAGCCTGCCGCGCCGGTCTCCGATTACCCCCCAGATCAGGCCGCCGATGATCATCCCGATCATCTGTATATTGATAAGCATTACGCCCATCGAGCGGAGATCCGCTTTCGACGTATAGCCCAGCGCTTTGAGGCTCGGCACACGGACGATACTGAACAGGCTCAGGTCATAGATATCCACGAAGTAGCCCAATGCTGCCACAAGGACAGTCGCATTGAGCGCGCTGCGTATTCCGGTACCCGATTTCGCCAACATGGCGGCAAATATAGGCAGCAGATTGGCAGCTGCACCGGATCGGCCTGATAAGTGCTTGCAGACAGAATCATTACATCAGAAAAAATATGTCAACTGAATCCCCTGATATAGAGAACCGCAGCCACGCGGATGAGGTCAAAAAGAAGAAGATCGGAATTGTAGTCGCCACCTGGAACGAGTCCATTACCAGCCGCCTCGCGGATGGCGCGCAGGCCTACCTGAAGGAAGCAGGCATTCCGGAGGATCAGATCAAAATCAACAAGGTT
>JBBRLW010000262.1:0-3884 GCA_038231115.1 Bacteroidia bacterium | reverse complement strand
TACCTTTAACTTCAAAGGATACATTTCAGAAGTGATGATCTATAATAAGGCACTTTCCAAAACTGAACTGACTACTATATATAATTACCTGAATGCGAAGTACACTTTGGTAAAAAAGGATAGCCTGTTCAAATTCAGGGAGTTTCCTAAAGACTATCAATTCTATGCACGTGATGGCAGAGACTCAGGAACCATAAAAATCAGTGGTCATTTGGCGGCAAAAGGATACGATTCTCTGAAAATCAAGCTGTTCCGTAATGATACTTTTTATTCCGCCAAGTCAATCAGCTTATCAGCAGGCGGCACTTTTAATCTAAGGATGCCGATAAAAGCCGAGCTGGCTGAATATAGCGTCAAAGCTTATCTGAGTACATCAGCAGGCAAGGATACGCTTATCAGAAAGGCGTCCTATGTGGTTGCGGGGGACGCCTACGTTGTAACGGGACAATCAAACAGTATCAACTCTTTAGCAGGATCAACGTACTCAAATGAGTATTGCCGCTCCTTTGGATACAACACTGCTTATAACGGGGGAGATCCTATGGATACTGCGTTTTTCAAAGCCTCTGGCGCTGAGGCCAGCGCCTATCCCGTAGGTTCATGGGGCATAAAGATGATGCAGCTCCTAAAAGACAGATATAAAATTCCGATATGTATCATCAACGGAGGTGTGGGAGGCTCTTCCATAGAACAGAATGCACGATATGATGCCGATCCGGAAAACCTCTACACTATATACGGAAGGTTACTATACCGCGTCCGCCGCGCCGGACTGGATAGCAATATCAAGGGACTTATCTGGTACCAGGGAGAATCTAACGGAATTGTTGACTATTCCAAGAATTTCCATAAAATCTATAATGACTGGCGGAAGGATTATCCTGCGCTGAAGCATGTTTACGTAACCCAAATCCACACCGGATGTGGAACCTACCTTCCGCATATTGAGCAGAGAGAGTTCTGGAGGGCTATACAGGACAGTATTAAGGATCTTACTACTATGTCTGTCACAAATGTACCCGGCCATGATGGCTGCCACTACGATGTAGTGGGATATAATGAAATCGGATTACGGTATTACAGATTGATATCAAAAGATATCTACGGAAGTACGGATACGCTGAATATTCTTCCCCCTAATATCAGCCGCGCATTTTACAGCGATTCAACAAAAACAAAGATCGCATTACTATTCAGAGAAAAGAATGCAGGCCTTAAAGTTACTCCCAATGTGACAGTCGGAAGTATAACCTATACTCTACTCTCGGCATTCATGATGAGTGACTCTGCCAATCAGTTGAAAGCAATAAGGCTTGTGGGAGATACAGTATTTCTTGATCTCAAAAAGCCTTACATATTCAAAACAGTGACATACGTTCCGGATGCCCTATATCCGGGCTCAGCCGCGGATTACTACGAAGGTCCCTGGATTGTTAATAAGCGCTTGCTTGGTGCATTTACATTCCATGACTTTCCCATAGATACTTATTACGTTCCGCAGCACGCTACTTTGAGCTTTACTACGGATAGCTTCTGTCTTGGCTCAGCTACGAATTTCAAAGGGACTTACCTCATCAGGAAGGATAAAATAAGGAATCTGAAATGGGATTTCGGAGATGGAAACCGTGATACTGGCCTAATAGTCAGTCATAAATATGCCGCTGCCGGAAACTATACAGTCATGTTTTCCTCAGTAACGAATCAAAAGATTCGTGATTCTATCAGCCAGCTCTTCCACGTACAGCCAAATCCATCAGCACTATTTACAGTCATGTATGGCATGGGAAGAAATATATCCCTCACTCCCAAAGATTTGAATCTGAGCAGCTACCGATGGGACTTTGGTGATTCTAACATTTCCATGGTTCAAAGTCCAAAGCATACGTATGGATATAATAGCAGATTTTCGATCCAGCTATCAGTTTCTGACAGTCTGGGATGTAAATCCTCAGAGACAGATACAACTCTTATCCGATTCCTTGGAATTGATGGGTCGGTAACGTCAGATTTTGCCGTTAATGTATTTCCGATTCCTGCGCATGATTTCCTTAACCTGAGTTTTGCTTCTACAAAAACTGAAGAGCTGAAATTGTCTATCTATAAAATCAATGGGGAAATGATCAGCAATGAAGTAATCAATACGTTAGCTGGAGGAAAATTCCTGAAATCGTTGGATATACGATTCCTCAGTGCTGGAGCATATATGATTAAGCTTGAAGGAAGATACGGACAGAAAACAGTCCGGTTCATTAAGAACTAATCACCTTATAAATGGAGAAGCCGCTTACGCGGCTTATTGTAGTTTGAGGGTATATGCTTTGACTAAAGGGTGCTTTAATCGGTGTTTAAAAGATTCAGATAGGAAGTGTTAGCCACATCGTGTTTAGTTTGAGAACTACGAAGTGTAGTAGTGTCACTATAAAGTAGCTAAGCTGGAATTGGACTTGCGGCTATTAATTCCAAAGACCGCATAATTTGTTGATTTAGCAGCTTTCTGCTCACCACTCTGTGCCTTTTTAGTGCATTTACTTACAGTCTGTACGCAAACTGATTTAGCCTGTTTATAGCTTGCACATGGTTTGATGCCTTTTGAAGATTCAGTGTCATGCTCACCCTTTGATTCTGAGTCTCTGCACCATTATTCAGGCTAACAAACTGGCTTGTAGATATTTCCTGACAAGTACCTGTCGCTGATTTCGGCTTAAATCCAAAAAGAGTCAGGGAGGTGAAAATCATAGCGATGATCAGCTTCTTGTTTTTAAATAGTTTGTTGAAATAGATCATAATAGTGCGTTGGATGCGTGGATATGAGTATAAGGAAAGCGATGACGAAAAAGTTCACAAACGCCCGATGAAACTGTATAAATATCCGATGAAATTTTAGACGAAAACGAAATCAATTCGACGAATAGAAATTCGCAACCATTTCAGTCGAAGTCTTAAATTGCACTTTAAATGGCTGATTCAACCCAACGTTCTATTCTTATCCTGGAAGATGACCCTTTCATGGGGGATATTATTCATCAGCTGCTTCTGGCGCGCAATTATGACGTAATCCTCTGTGATAATGCAGAGAAGGCATTCAGTGCACTTGAGAATAAATCCTTTGATCTGCTTATTCTTGATGTTGTTATGCCTGGAAAGGACGGATTCATGTTTGCCACGGAATTTCGCCAAACGGATGAGCTTACCCCAATCGTATTCCTGACGAGCAATGCCTCCAAGGAAGATAAAATCAAAGGCTTCAAGCTGGGCGGAGACGATTACATCACCAAGCCCTTTAATGTGGAAGAATTGGAGCTTAGGGTCGCGGCAATTCTCAAACGGACGACTTTACAGAAAATCAAGGGAGCAGATCCCAAACAGACCGAGTTCAGCATCGGAAAGTATCATTTTGACGCAGTACGTCAGGAACTGCGTATGAAGGAACATACCCAGCAGCTATCATCTATTGAGTCCAAGCTATTAAGAATGCTCGTAGAGCATTTAAATGATGAGATTAAGCGCTCCGATGCATTAATATCTATCTGGGGAGAAGAGGACTATTACAAGACCAAATCCATGAACGTATATATCACCCGCCTGAGGAAATTTCTGGCAGAGGATAGCCGCATTACAATCATTAGCCTTAGAGGAGAGGGATATAAATTACTCTTCCGGGAAGACTAATCCTATAACCATTTGTTACGCTTGAATATAAGCAGCGTAAAAAGGGAGGATAAAACCATCAGTCCCAGAGCGAAAGCATATCCATACCTCCATTGAAGCTCAGGGAAGACATGGAAATTCATTCCATAGATACTTGCAATCAATGTAGGCGGCATAAATATGACCGTTACGACGGTGAATATCTTCACGACTTTATTTTGCTCCAGATCAACAAG
>JBBRLW010000261.1:0-3910 GCA_038231115.1 Bacteroidia bacterium | reverse complement strand
GTTGCTCAGTGCTGTAGTCGTGGAATAGAATCCATAACCGCTTCCTGAGTTCACCCAGTTATTATTATACGCTTCTAAGGACGCTGTAGTATAATTACTGATATATCCACTATATCCATAAGAAGATGAGGAATATACGTTCGTATTATTATGCTCTACCAGCATCTGGTTATTTCCATACAGATACATTCCGTAGGCCGTAGTTGATCCACCGACTGATACGAAGTTGTTGAATATCATTGCCGTATCCGGAGATTTAAACGTAGCGTACGTGTAGTTGGTATAGTACATTAGCATTCCGTAACCACCATTATCCAGGTTGATATGGTTATTGGAGAACACGGAGTGTCCGGCAGACATATAAGAATATAGTCCGTAGCCGTAGCTGCTATACAGATCCTTGATCGTGTTAAAGCTTACGTCAACTGCATTCTGATAATACACATAAACTCCGTAGTAGTAAGCAGAGTCGATTTTGTTATGCAGAATTTTATTCCCTGTCTGGTAGCTGGAGTATGATCCCTGGATAAATACTGCATAGTATCCACCTTTTAAATTATTATACTGAACCGTATTGAATGAATCATTTCCAGTCGTAGAATATATGTGTGAAGAAGGATAATAAGCTGCTCCTGTTGGAAGCACACTATTATTATACTGAATCACGTTATATGCCGCATCGCCTTTCAGCTCAAATACGTTACCTGATCCTGCTGCACTCAGGCTGTAGCTCATGTACTGCCATGTAGTATGAGTAGCACCATTCAACGTTATAATCGCCGTAGAAACACCACCCGCCATCTGAACTTTCACGCTCGATGCCGTTTTGCTTGTGGACTGGAATGTAATGGTATTGATTGGAGAAGCCCCGAGAATAGTCCCGAGAATAGCTCCTTTGTACGTACCTGATGCGATGTTAAACACCACAGGTCCGCAAACACCATACGCGGACAGATCATCTGCCGCAGCCTGAATTGTAGTATAATCCGGACTTGTACCGCCAATGGTAAACGTTCCGCTTAAGGAAGAACGTACTGATATGCTCACCGTATCATCCGTTTTGTCAGGGTCAGTAGTTCCGTTAGGATTAAAGCTATACACCACAAGCTTCTTCGCAGTTGAAGTAACCGAGATCGTTCCGATTTTCACGGAAGTAGAAGCTCCTGCTGCCAGCGTACCGGTCCAGGCGTAAGTAGTTCCGGCCGTACCGTTAATTGAATAACCGATACTTACAGATGTAATTGAATTATTACCAGCGTTAGTCAGATTGGCATAGATGCTCTGAGTACCTCCGCAGGAAGTAACCGATGGACTGTCAAGTCCGGCAATCGAAGCATTGTTCGGCAATGGAACTACCTCATCCGCACCAACTGATGGTTTGGAAGTAGCACGTGATTGTCCGTCAATGTCATCCGTTACACCCGCTGCCGCAATACCTCCGGTATACAGCTTGGACTGGGAAATATGCAGATTCGTATCCGTTTTATATTTCGGATCCAGCTCAAAGGAGTTCGCATCAAGTGATGTAGAGGACTGCCAGCTGGAAAGTGATCCGTAATTGGTTGACTTGCTCGTACCGCTCTTCGCATAGAAGTTATTATGATCCGATGCGGATAATGCCGTAGTCGCGCCATAGAATCCATAACCGCTACCGTTGTTCGCCCAGTTATTATTGTATGAGTTTACAGAACTGGTAGTGTAGTGATAGATATAACCGGCATACCCGTTAGATGATGAGGAATATACATTCACATTATTGAATGCAATATTCAGCATCGTACTGTAATAGGATGCAATTCCATATACCTGATACGGAGTAGAAGTTCCGTCATTTATAGAAACAAAGTTGTTATAGATCGCCCCTGTATCAGTAATAGCCGTTTTTGAGCTGACTGCATTATTATGGAAATAAAGGAAAATCCCCGCATATCCTCCATTATTCATGGCGACATGGTTATAAGAGATATTCATCTTATTAATAGAGTAGTAAGAGTAAATCCCGTACGCATAATAATAAGTGAAGTTCCTGAACGTGTTACGGCTTATTGTCGCAGCATTCTGTCCCAACATATAGGCTCCGATGTACACCGCTGAGTCCAGCGTATTGCCTGTGATGGCATTACCTGTTTCAAAGTTTACACCGTAAGATCCTGAAGAAAGATAGATCGCATAGTATCCGCCCTTCATTTTGTTGTTGCTGATGGTATTGAATGAATCAACTGATCCGTTAGATATAACGTGTGATGACGGATAATTGAATCCGCTCGTAGGAAGCAGTGAAATGTTATTCTGGATCGTGTTATAATTGGATCCGCCCGAAATATCAAAGATATTTCCGGTAGAAGTACCCGTTCTCTGGAACGTCATATACTGCCAGATCGTGTGCTCTGTTCCAACCATCGTAATGATTGCGTCGCTCGCACCGGAAGCTACCTGGATTTTCACCGCACCAGCCGTTTTGCTCGCTGACTGGAACGTAATAGAGTTCGTTGCAGAAGCACCCGGGATATTAAGCAGAGATACCTTAGCCGTGTAAGTTCCGGAAGCTACATTCAGTACCACCGGGCCGCATACTCCAAATGCATGGAGATCATCAGCCGCCGCCTGGAATGTAGAATAATCCGGCGACGTTCCGCCAATAGTATAAGTACCGTTCAATGAGCTATGTACCCTGCGTGCAGAAGTATCATCGGTCATATCACCGTCCGTAGTTCCGTTCGGCTTGAAGCTGTAAACTACCAGATTCTTGGTCGTTGAACCAATAGCGATGGTTCCGATTTTTATCAGCGTAGAAGTATTCTTCGCAAGGGAACCTGTCCAGTAATAGCTTGTCCCTGCCGTACCATTGATTGTGAAACCAATGCTCGCCGATGTAAGCGTATTATTTCCGTTGTTAGCCAGAGTTACATAGATGTCCTTGGTTCCGGAACATACTGCAATTGCAGGACTGTCAATAGATGCAATGGATGCATTATTAGGCACCGGAACTTTCTCATCTGCACCGATCGTCGGAGTAGATTTAGAACGAACCTGACCATCAATATCATCATTGATACCCACATACGTTCCGGCAGAGAATAATTTCGACTCGGCAATATGCAGATTCGAGTCCGTTTTATACTTCGGATTCAAAGTATCCGAGTTTGCATCAAATGATGTACTTGACTGCCAGGAAGCTAAATCTCCCAGACTCGTCTGGTAAGTTGAACCAGCTGCTGCATAGAAGTTATTATTATCGGAAGCTGTTATGGAAGAAGTGGATCCGTACAGACCATATCCGATTGCATTATTCACGAAGTTGTTGTTATAAACACTTACATCCGATACACTCGTGTAGCTATAGAAATAAGCAGCATAAGATGTACTCGCATTCGAAGTCATGTTTATGTTATTATGAAGGAACTTGAATTGTGATCCCAGATAAGAATAGAATCCAAATGTATTGTATGGACTGCTTGATGATTTTCCAACAGATATAAAGTTATTATAGATCAGGGAAGTATCTGTATTACCGGTAGTAGCTGCGTAATAGTTATTGAAGTACATCAAAATCCCGGCATATCCACCGACATTCATTGATATATGGTTATAGGATATCTCGGTAGCACCCAGATTATAATATCCATAGACTCCATAAGCGTACGTAGCTGCAAGATTACGAACCGTGTTACGAGTAAACTTCAGATCCTTCTGGCTGATCATATAGATACCTATATAATTCGCCGAGTCAATCACATTACCCGTAACCACGTTCCCGGGCTCGAAGTTAGTTCCGTAAGAACCTGAGGAAAGGTACAGTGCATAATATCCGCCCGTCATCCGGTTATCTGAAATAGTGTTGAATGAATCAACATCAGTAGCAGAATACACATGCGATGAGTTATATATCGTAGTGCTCGTAGATAAATGC
>JBBRLW010000260.1:0-3915 GCA_038231115.1 Bacteroidia bacterium | reverse complement strand
CTGCTACAGAGACTGTAGCTGAAGAAGCATCTGCTCCAGAGCAAATGACTGAGGAAGTGAATCATACTTCAGAGGAAGCTTCCACACCGGAGGCATCATCAGAAGAGATGAACACAGAATCAGAGGAAAAGTCAAAAAACGAGACTCCTGAAGCATAAATTTTCAATTCAATATTGATCCTATATAAAAGGGATAAGGTTCGTGTTTCGAGCTTTATCCCTTTTTTTTAAATCGAAATTCAAGCATTATGAAGGTTTTTGAGGAAAGGCAGGCAATTATAGTTCTGGAGGATGGCAAAGTTTTTCATGGAAAGGCTGCCGGAAAGATTGGTACCGTCACGGGTGAGATTTGTTTCAATACAGGAATGACGGGCTATCAGGAGGTATTTACGGATCCCTCATACTTTGGGCAGCTGATGGTCACTACCAATGCGCACATCGGGAATTATGGGATCATGACGAGTGAGAATCAGTCAGACCACATTCAAATTGCCGGGCTGATCTGTCGTAATTTCACGACCGGACATTCCCGCAAGATGGCGGATCTGGATATTCAGCACTTCCTGGTGCTGCATAATATCACGGCTATTTGCGAAGTGGATACCCGATCCTTAGTGGTGTATATCCGTAACAAGGGTGCCATGAATGCGATCATTTCCTCAGAGATATTGGATGTTGAGCAACTGCAGAAAATGCTGAAGCAGACTCCAAGTATGGCCGGACTTGAGCTATCATCAAAGGTGGCAACCAAAGAAATATATTACTACGGAGATAAATCGGCGTCGCGCAAGGTGGCCGTGCTTGATCTGGGAATCAAGAAGAGTATCCTGGAGAATATGTCGCGCAGGGATATGTATATGAAGGTTTTTCCGGCAGAAACCAGAGCCTCTGAGCTATTGGATTTTAGTCCGGATGGACTGTTTATTTCCAATGGCCCGGGAGATCCGGCGGCGATGCCGTATGCCATTGAAGCAGCTAAAGAATTATTGGAATCTGGTACACCGCTCTTCGGGATTTGTCTCGGGAATCAGATAATGGCTCAGGCGGTCGGAATATCAACCTATAAAATGCATAATGGACATCGGGGGCTGAACCATCCGGTGCGCAACCTGCTCCGCAATACCTGCGAGATTACGTCCCAGAATCATGGATTCTGTGTAAGCGCGGAGGATGTACAGGATCATCCGGAGGTAAAAATATCGCATATCAACCTGAATGATAATACGGTGGAAGGACTGGTGTTCAAAAACCGACCTGCCTTCTGCGTGCAGTATCATCCGGAGGCTGCGCCAGGTCCGCATGATGCGGAATACCTGTTTGACGAGTTCAAAGAACTGATGGACAGGCATAAGTAGATCGAAAGATACAAGGTGCTGAGGGCATAATGATGTCCCTAAATAAGAAGGCAGAGGATGTTGCTTTCCCTATTTCTATCATAACTTTGCGGGATAATACATTATTATGGCATTAATCTCCGAAATCATTGCAAGACAGATCATTGACTCACGTGGCAATCCTACAGTCGAGGTAGATGTATATACAGACTCCGGCGCTATGGGCAGAGCTGCAGTTCCCTCCGGAGCTTCCACAGGTGCGCACGAAGCCGTAGAATTGCGTGATGGCGAGGAGGATTTCTATAATGGAAAGAGCGTTCTGAATGCGGTGAATTTCGTTAATGAGGAGATTGCTTACGAGCTGGAAGGTGAGGAAGTATTCGATCAGGAGTGGATTGATCAGCGAATGATTGACCTGGACGGTACGGAGAATAAGTCAAAATTTGGGGCGAATGCCATACTCGGAGTATCTCTGGCTGTGGCTCGTGCAGCTGCGGCGGAGCTGAAGCAGCCGCTGTTCCGCTATATCGGTGGAATTACCGGAAATACGCTACCGGTTCCGATGATGAATATCCTCAATGGAGGGAAGCACGCGGATAATAAAATTGATTTTCAGGAATTTATGATTATGCCTGTTGGGGCTGAGTCATTTTCCCATGCCATTCAGATGGGCGTGGAGATATTCGGCAGTCTGAAAAAAGTGCTTCATTCCAAAGGATATTCCACTAATGTAGGGGATGAAGGCGGATTTGCTCCGGATATTGCATCCAATGAGGAAGCGATCGAGATGGTCATTGATGCCATCGACAAGGCAGGCTACACAGCAGGCGAGGATGTCTTTATTGCTCTGGATGCTGCTGCCACCGAGATGGTAGAGAACGGAGGGTATAAGTTTTATAAATCGAGCCAGAAAGTAGTTTCAGGAGATGAAATGATTGCATTCTGGGAGAGCTGGGTGAACAAATATCCGATATTATCCATTGAGGATGGACTCGGAGAAGATGACTGGGAACACTGGACTAAGCTTCAGGCGGCCATCGGACACAAGGTTCAGATTGTAGGTGATGACCTGTTTGTGACCAATGTCAGGCGTTTACAGCAGGGAATAGACCGCAAGGCGGCTAATTCTATCCTAATCAAGCTGAATCAGATCGGTACCTTGTCAGAGACAATAGATGCCGTGCAGCTGGCGCATCAGAATGGGATGACTTCTATTATCAGCCACCGCTCCGGAGAAACGGAGGATACCTTCCTTGCGGATCTGGCGGTCGCATTGAATACAGGACAGATCAAAACAGGATCATTATCGCGTACCGATAGGGTAGCGAAGTATAATCAGCTGCTGCGTATTGAGGAGCTTCTCGGCGAAAATGCACGTTATGCAGGAGAGAGCATGTCTTATTTCCGCAATAAGATGCTTTCACTACAGAATAGCTAACATCGGATTTATTCTTATCTTGACAGCAGCATGGAAGCAGGGAAAGTATTAGAGATTGCAAAAAACCGATATGTACTGGCTACAGTAGCGGGATTCGTCTGGATTGTCTTTTTCGATCACTATAATGTCTTCAAATGCATGGAGGACAGGCGTGAGCTGCATAGGCTCCAATCAGAGAAGGAATATTATCAGAAGCAGATTGCCGAGATCAAGCTCCGGCATGATGAGCTTCTCACCAATTCTGCGTCTATGGAAAGGTTCGCCCGCGAGCGCTACTTCATGAAGAAGGATAATGAAGAGGTATTTATCCTGGAAAGTCCCAGCGAGGCAGTTAAATAGTTCAGGTATTATATTGACAGTGATGTATTCCGAATGCGCTTGAGGGCGTTAATTTGGGAGAGATTTAATCTATCAAAATCTTATTGGAATATATGTTCCGGAATATATTAGTTTTGTGGAATAAACATTCCAATAAAATTATGGATTCTTTTAAAGACAAAGTAGTAGTTATTACCGGAGGTAATAGCGGTATCGGTTATGCAACTGCCGAAGAATTTGCTGCAATGGGTGCCAAAGTAGTTATCACTGGAAGAAAGTCAGATGCTGTAGCGGTAGCGGCAGAAAAGCTGAATGCGACGGGAATTGTTGCAGATCAGTCAGATCTTAATGCAACTGACCGTTTGGTGGAAGAAGTGAAGTCGAAATTTGGAAAGGTGGACGCACTGTTCATCAATGCTGGCGTTGGATTTTTCCTTCCAATTGAGCATGCAACGGAAGCGCATTTTGATGAGGTAATGAATATCAACTTCAAAGGAGCATTCTTTACGCTCAGCAAATTTCTGCCAGTTTTGAACGATGGGGCAGCCGTCACATTTTTAAGTTCCATCAATGCACAGATAGGTATGGCCGGATCCTCTGTTTATTCAGCCAGCAAAGCTGCGATGAACTCTCTGGTCAGAGTTGCCTCCTCTGAGCTGGCTCCACGTGGCATCAGAGTAAACTCCGTTAGCCCGGGACCGATCAGTACACCAATCTGGGGGAAAACCGGAATGCCTGACGAGATGCTTCAGGGAATGTCAGCTGCTATTGTTCAGGGAATTCCACTTCAGCGATTTGGATCTGCCGAGGAAGTAGCGAAGCTGAT
>JBBRLW010000259.1:0-3926 GCA_038231115.1 Bacteroidia bacterium | reverse complement strand
GCTATAATGCAATGGAATCTCCGGAAATCAGATCAGTTCACATTACCAGATATATTACTCCACTACGGGAAGGAGGATCCCTGCCTGCTATTGTAGAAGCAGATGATGACTTTCACTATGTACTGAAATTCAGAGGTGCCGGACAGGGTACCAAGGCTCTAATCGCTGAACTTATAGGCGGAGAAATAGCGCGTGTACTCGGATTCAAAGTCCCGGAGCTCGTCTTTGCAAATCTTGATGAAGCCTTTGGTAGAACAGAACCGGATGAAGAAATCCAGGATCTGCTTCAGGCAAGCACAGGACTTAATTTAGGACTGCATTATCTTTCCAGCGCCATTACTTATGATCCGAATGTCACAGTTTTAGATGCCAGGCTGGCCTCCGAAATTGTCTGGCTGGACAGTTTCCTGCTCAACGTTGACCGAACCTTCCGGAATACCAATATGCTTATGTGGCACAAAGAGCTATGGCTCATTGATCACGGAGCAGCTCTATATTTTCATCATTCCTGGCAAAACGTGGAAGAGAAAGCATCAAAGCCTTTCCCACAAATTAAGGATCATGTACTGCTTCCACTGGCTACGGAAATGGATCAGGCGGATAAATCGCTGAGATCAAAGCTGAGTCCGGAGATTTTGTCTAATATCATATCCCTAATCCCTGACTCCTGGCTCGAAGAAGAATCCGTATTTGCCAGTCCGGATGAGAACCGGCAGGCGTACCTGCGTTTTTTGTTATCTCGCCTGGAAAATTCTCAAATAATAATTAGTGCTGCCAATGATGCCCGAAATGCACTTGTTTGAGTACGCTACTATCCGGCTGATGCCAAGAGTTGAGCGAGAGGAATTTCTCAACATCGGCGTGATCTTATTTTGCAAGCGCCTCAAATTTCTGGAATGCAGATACATTATAGATGGGCACAAATTTCAGTGTATAGCTCCATCCTTAGATATGGATGAGATTGAGAAGTATCTCATATCCTTCAATAATATCTGCATCGGAAATACAGAATCGGGCAGAATCGGGCAGCTTGATCATGCTGATCGGTTTCGCTGGCTGACTTCTTCGCGTAGCACTGTAATTCAATGTTCCAAAGTACATCCCGGGATGTGTAAGGATGCAGGAGCCATACTGACTCGGCTATTTCAGGAACAGGCAGGATAATATCTATTCGCTGTTCTCATTCTTGATCCCTTTCAATAAAGCAAAGATGGCCATTGCATGACCATGCCCTAATGAGAAATCAGATTTCAGCCAGTCGGTGATGGCAGTAGCTTTTACATCTGCTGGAATCTTTCCACCCAGTGTAAAACCTTTTGACTCTGCCAACTCTCTAAAGTCTTCGGGGCCTTTTCCCGTTTTTTCTCTGATACTTTTGAGATATCCTTGAAATGACATTCCTGATCAACTACCTATTCAAATTTGATTTTCCCCCGGCTCACAATTACCCATCGATCATCCTCATGGGATAAAATACCCTCGCCATCCACTTTTAGGATAATACGCGTTTTACCTTCCGGTGAGTCTGAATACTCAAAATAGGGATCCAAATAAATCTGCGGCTCTTTCAACGCCTGAGTAATCAGCTTGGAGATGTTCAATAGAGAATAAGAAGCATGATGAGACATTTCGGGGATTGACTGTATCTCAAAAACAGAATCAGCTTGAGGCTCATTATGCAGCTGACTATCGGTAAAATAGGCTCCGTTAATAGCTAATGAGGTATATCTAAAGATGGGATCATTATTCTCCTCTTTGGCATAAGCATCGTCAGATTCCCCAACGTTTCCGATAACTCCGATCTGATGACCCGATATTGGTTCCGGCGCATCCTCAGGCATTACCTGCTGCTGAGAAGTAGCTGAAATCTGCGAGGATGGTACTTCAGATGCCATAGTCTGACTGGTTGTTGGAGTGATCCGGATATCCGTATGCTGAAAATCGGAATGTCTGTTATTATCCTGATGTACGGCCTCCAGCGCGGACATGCGCTGCTCGAGCTGTTCCCTTAAGCGGGAAATATCAGTACGCAGCTTATTTTCTGTCAATCGGATGTTGCTTGCCGTATCAGTAAGGCCTGCACCTCCAGCGCTTTTAAGGTCAGATTGAGGAGTGGCTGCCTGATCATTCAGGAAATTTTTGAGTCTGAACAATGTAAATCCAGCCAGCAGAAGGGAAATTATTCCCAACGCAAGTGCCAGATAGCCGACCCAGTCCGTGCCCGATTTAGCCGGAGCAGGCTCCTGGACAATTTCAATCGGATTTTCTTCCTGCTGGGGAGTGATGGCCGTCTCTGCCGCCGGAGAATTATTATCAGGTGATATTACACGCATAGAACTTTGCGGTCCTTCCTGCTGATCAGCTACGGAAACAGCATTCTGATCAAAATCCAGCATCGCATCCTTCTTGATTTTGGCAAACTCGGAAGTAAGCTTCTCTACATCGCCTTTGCGCTTCTTTGATTTGATTTTCTTGCTGGCGAAAGTGATCACCTCATCAATTTTTTCAGACAGCTTATCGGATGACTTAAACTTGTCTCCGAATTTATCAATCTCATGCGCTACCTTGCCCGTAGAGTTGGCCTCATCCTCAGGAATGGAAGCAAAAACAGATTCCGGACTCAGGCAGCTCAGCTTTGAGGAAACATCCTTGCGTCCGGCCTCATTATGAATGAATCGGATAGTGGCACAATTGATTTGCAATACGGCCGCCTTGAAAAAAGGCTTTGCATCCTTTCCTGCCTGAGCCTGTGTTTGCACACTGAGGGTCAGGAAACATATTAGCGCGAATAAGCTGCGTAAGGCTATTAATTGATTGGTTTTCATGTATACTGCTTTTCTGTAAACGATTTACGAAATTCCACAAATATGCGCAATTTGAATGCGCCCTCAAAAATTTATTTACGCATTCAGGAATTATTCAAATGCCGTAACTTGCAGAAGTAATACTAAAACTATGAAAAAGCTTCTATTAACGCTGATGTTGCCACTTTTCGGACTGGCACTCCAGGCACAGGATTTCAAAATCATTGACTATACCAAAGGATATGAGCAGGAACACGCACCGGATAAAAAGATTAAAATTCAGGTACTAAAAAAAGCGACTCCGCTTACCGTTGCAGATTTCAATAAAGATGGGATCATGGATACCATCATTTATAAGCTTTCTATGGGCGGAGGCCAGACGGCTACCATTCAGGTATTTGACCCCAAAGCGGATGACTGGATTTATCTCTACAAAATGAGCCTGAGCAATTTCGGTGGAGAAGATGGACTCTGGTTTTATCAGATTAATACGCCTGAGGAACCTCGACTGCTGACCTATACGGCGAGAACGGGAAATAAATTCGTTACCATTTTCGGCTATGATGCGGTCGGAAAGAAATATGTAACCAAGGAGTATAAACTGAATCCGAAGAATCTGTTTCCACACAAATATGTGGTCAACAAGAGAAAGCTTTGGAACCATAGCGGCGCCAATTCATCAGAAAAAGACGCTTACGAAGAAATTGTTGAATAAATTATAAATCTAAAGCCCTTTGGTCAACTGACTGAAGGGCTTTTTTTATAGAAATATATCAAATATGAAAAATACGATTAAAAGCGCAAAGTTTCTGTTTATACTTTTGATTATGAGCTCCTTATGCTCAAGGTCTGTAGCAGCGTCCAGAACGGGACAATTCGGAGTAAATATCAGTTATGAGGGAGCCATTAGAAAGGCAGCATTCTACGTCCCGACTACTTATGACTCTACGAAAAAGTATCGCCTCATGGTTTGTCTGCATGGTCTCGGAGATAGCTATCAGAACTATTTATCAGCGCTGATCAGTGTGCTTAACTGGCAAACTAATTTCCCTAATACTATATTCATCAGTCCCGAGGCGAAAACAGTCAGCTCAGATTTCGCAGAGCCAGGAGCCAGTTCCG
>JBBRLW010000258.1:0-3937 GCA_038231115.1 Bacteroidia bacterium | reverse complement strand
GTCAATATAAATTGCGCAAAGCCAGCGACTGCCTTAACCTTCAGGAAGTTGAAGATCAATATGATGATATTATTTTCCCCAAGGTAAAAATAGTCACTACGGGAAGTGGACGGGTGGCTTCCGGTGCGGTAGAAATCATGCAAAGTGCGGGCATCCTTGAGGTTAACAAGTGGGATTTTCTTGAGATGGAATTTGATGAGCCTGTATATGTCCAGCTGCAATCAGAGGATTTATATCAATTGCCAGGCACTACCGTATTTGACCGGCAGCATTTCCATGAGTATCCGGAGCAGTATGAAAGTTTGTTCAGCAGATACCTCAAATGCACGGATATGCTTATCAATTGCATGTATTGGTCGCCGAGGGCGCCAAAGCTCTTTGCTATTGATGAGATAAATAATATCAGGGATTTCCGTATTACAACCATATCTGATATCTCCTGCGATATCAATGGCTCGGTTCCTATTACATATAGGGAAAGCTTTATCAGCGATCCTGTGTATGGGATTGATCGTATTTCTAAAGAGGTATCCATACCTTACATGATCAATTCTATTGATCTTCAGGCAGTAGGTAATCTTCCTAATGAGCTTCCAAGAGATGCGAGCAAAGACTTTGGTCGCATACTGATAGATGCGATTATTCCCCAGTTTTATGAAAACAGCCATGCTCCAATTTTTGAGCGTGCAACTATTGCGAGGAATGGGACTTTAACGCCGCGATATTCCTACCTCCAGGACTTTGCGGACGGAAAGGAATAAGATTATATCTCAAGGAAACCCTCGGGAAGATCTACAATAATTAGCTCGGCCTCTGTATCTATGCTCATAATAATATCCTCATGGATCGGAATTAGAAATTCTTTCCCAACTGAGTCATGAACTACGAGCAATGATTGCAGGGGATTTTCAATAATATCCTCTACAGTACCAATTAGCAGATCCTCTTCCGTGCGGACTTCATAGCCATAATAGCTTGGATCTTCCTCATCCTGCTCAGCTACTGATTCTGTCAGCACATATAATTCATTACCCTGAAGTTTTTTGGCATCTCCTTCTGTATTAATGTCAGCGACCTTCAAAATACCGGATTCTGCACCGGTAGTACTATATTCCTCTATTAAATACGGAACAGGTTTACCATCCAATTCAACAAAAATAAATGAGTCGGGTTCTAAAGCATCCTGATACTCTGAAACAAAAACAGCCATCTTGAATTTACCAAGATAGCTGTGAGGTTTTAAAATAGTACCTATATGGATCAAGTTTTCAGGCTTCCATACTGGCATTTCTATTTTGTATATTATGCTTCTGAGGAACCCTCAGTTGCTTCTGTTGTATCAGCAGCCTCTGCTTCTTCGTTTGGAGCTTCTTCGTTTGGAGCTTCTTCCGAAACTTCAGGTGCAGGAGCGTTTTTAGCCGCAATAGCTTCAGCTTTCTTCTGAGCTACTTCATTCTCACGTCCAACACGAGCTTCATAGCGGACTTTAGCATCGGATTGCAGCTTCTCAATTTTCTGATCTACCTGACCAACTTTTTTGTCTGTCCATTGTGTGAATAGCTCATCGGCCTGCTCCTGGGTCATAGCACCTTTTGCCACACCACGAGAGAGGTGCTTCTGGTACATAATTCCTTTGTAAGACAGGATTGCACGTGCCGTATCCGTAGGCTGTGCACCCGTATTGATCCAATGCAAGGCCTTTTCCATATCAATATCAATGGTTGCAGGATTTGTGTTTGGATTGTATGATCCTAATCTCTCGATGAATTTACCATCACGTGGTGCCCGAGAATCTGCTACTACGATGTGGTAGTAGGGTTTACGCTTGCGTCCGAAACGCTGTAATCTTATTTTAACTGCCATTTGTGTGAAACAAATATTGTAAAGTGGCGCAAAGGTACCACAATACAGTATTTTTCATACTAATAAACTGGAAATATTTATGTGCAAGGCAGATATGTAATCCAATGCCTGGCTCATCCGTGATCCATACCAGCTGAACATTTCTCCATCTACGAGTATAACCTGTATTTGAGGAAACTGCAGTTGAAGTATATTCTGATGCTCCCTTCGAAATGGGAAGGGCTCCGAGCTGAGCATAATAACATCCGGATTTAAGGCTGAAATATCTTCTCGAGATAGCTGCGGATAACGAATTTGATCTCCGCATACATTGATAAATCCTCCTATAGAAAGCATATTACTGATAAAGGTATCGCCTCCCATACTCATATAAGGATCTTTCCAGATTAAGTAGAGTACGCGTATAGCTGACAGTGATACTGATTGATTAATATTAGTCTTGAAGGATATTTCATCTGTAATTTTAATCGCCTCTGGAGAGGTATCCGTAAGAATACCAATATCTCTAATCATACTAAGTGCAGTAGAAATATCGAATACATCGCTTAAGTAAACAGGAAATAAGCATGCAAGTGACTCAATCTGATCTTTTTCATTTTCTTCCTTATTTGCAAGGATCAGATCCGGCTTGAGGGCGACAACTTTTTGTTGATGGATATTCTTGGTACCACCTATCCGAGCTTTTGATTTAGCTTTCAACGGATGAACGCAAAACTGAGTTACGCCTACTACCCTATCTGCCAGACCAAGATCAAATAATAGCTCAGTGATAGAGGGAACACAGGATATGATTCGCTGAGGTAAGTCTGCAAATTCGACTTCCCTCCCAATTTGGTCAGTAAGTATCATTTACCCGATCAATTGGCCAAAGCGTTGATGATATCGTACTTGGTTATGATCTTATATTCTCCGGAGTTAAGTCTTATGACTACCGCCGGATTCTCGCGGTTGATCATTCCGGAAATAGATGTATAGCTTTCCTGAGCATCTACTATTGGGAAAGGCTTTTCCATCAAATCGGCGACTTTGAGGTTTTTATTCTCCGAGTTTTCGAGAAGCTTGGCGAAGAGGCGGGTATCGGTTAATGCGCCAATAATTTCATTGTCATGTAGCACTACCAACTGATCAATATCATTTTCCTGCATGATGGTAATTGCTTCATGAATGGTTTGATCAGGACTCACAGAAATCATGGATGCCTGCTCCTTACGGTTGATGATATCCAGAGCAGTGGAAGGTCTGGAATCCAGGAACCCACGTTCACGCATCCAGTCATCGTTAAACGTCTTTCCTACATATCGCGAGGCATGATCCGGAACAATTACTACAACCAAATCTCCTGCTTTTAGCTCATCTTTAAGCTGAACTACGCCCGCCAGTGCCGATCCGGCAGAGTTACCTCCAAGAATGCCCTCCTCTCTGGCCAGACGGCGCTGATAAACGAAGGCATCCTTGTCGGTGACCTTCTCAAAACGATCAATAAGGCTGAAGTCAACGTTTTGTGGAAGTATGTCCTCTCCTATTCCCTCGGTGATGTAGGGATATATTTCCTTTTCATCAAAGATTCCGGTCTCTTTGTACTTCTTGAATACTGATCCATAGGTATCTACTCCCCATATTTTGATATCCGGATTCTTTTCTTTAAGGTACTTGGCTACTCCTGAAATGGTGCCTCCAGTTCCTACCCCGCATACGAAGTGTGTGATTCGGCCCTGCGTCTGTTCCCATATTTCAGGGCCGGTTCCGAGATAATGAGCTTCTCTGTTGGAAAGATTGTCATATTGATTAGGCTTCCAGGAGTTGGGGATTTCCTTCACCAGCCGGCTTGATACGCTATAGTAGCTGCGTGGATCTTCAGGCTCTACATTCGTAGGACACACTACTACTTCCGCCCCTACTGCGCGGAGCATATCTACTTTTTCCCTTGACTGTTTATCGGTAGTTGTAAATATGCAGCGGTATCCTTTAATGATGGCAGCAAGTGCCAGCCCCATCCCTGTATTTCCAGAAGTTCCCTCAATGATAGTTCCGCCGGGCTTTATGAGTCCTGCCTTTTCAGCATCTTCAAGCATTT
>JBBRLW010000257.1:0-3957 GCA_038231115.1 Bacteroidia bacterium | reverse complement strand
GGGTGTCAAGATAAATTTGACAAACAAGGCGCGGAGCTATGGTCGGAGCCAGTTTTCCTGGAATCTGAGCGGATCTTCTTCCAATCCGAATGGAGACTCGGCCATATTCGTAACACCGGGCTATAAGGATATTACCCTCGACTATAAATACTCCGGAGGACTGTGCGTGAACTCGGCTTCCTGTCCTAAATGCGTCAAGATATTTGGCCCCAAATCGGATTTCACAGCGCTGGCTACGAAGCTGTGCAATGGAAAGGATACGCTTCATTTGATAAGCAAGTCGGATTCATTCGGAAATAGCAGCCTCAGCTACTACTGGCTTATGGAGGATACACTGGGTACTAAGGTTCCCGGGAGTCCGTTTGGTCCTTATAAGAATAGCCATTTTGACCGTCAGCTGGGTATTTCGGGAGTGTTCAATGTCCGCCTGGTGACTGTCGGGAATCAGGGATGCCGTGATACGCTTCTGAAAGAGCGTTATATCGTCGTATCTCAACCGAAGGCTTCTTACAAAACTGAACATGATACGGTCTGTTTTGGGAAAGATATCAAGCTCGTAAATACTACGACGCCCATAGAAGACAAGAAGAATCCGTATAAATATCTGTGGACGATTGATAACTTGGACTCGGGAGGACTTAGCTCCAATATTACGGACAAGGATGCTCTGTTCAAGCCTTTGGCTCCGGGAAGGCATACGGTAGTATTGATTGTCCAGAATGGAATGTGTGCCGATACGCTGATTAATCCCTCTGCTTTTGTGACTTTCGGAGTGGTAGCACGGATCAAAAATATAGGTGCCAAAGAAGGCTGCGCGCCCTTCAGTACGCGGATGAAAAGTATTGTCAGCTTTCAATATCCGGATACTTCATGGAATTGGATTCATTATCAATGGTTTAGTGCGGATAGTGTCAAGGGCGGAGTAAAGATTTATACTCCCACGGATAGTGCAACAAATGTGGATATTGGCGTCAGCGGCTGCTTCGGTATAGTCCTCAGGCTCAGAGATAGCGTAGGGTGTACGAATCTGCTGTCGGCAGGATTGCCATGCACGGGTGTTTCTGCGAAGTTCACCATAGATGCAAATAGCTGCCTGGGAGATCCAACGAATATATCGAACGGATCACAGGGGAATCCGACGCGGACAAAATGGACGATAAGTCCGGCCTCCGCGGGATATTTTTCACCCTCTGACTCTGACAAAAATCCAACGATTACGTTTACGAAGGATACAGTTGGCATTACGGTATCCTTATATATAGAGCATAAATTTTCAAACGGGACGGTATGCTCTTCTACGGATGATACCTTTATTACGGCGCTTAGCCTTCCCCATCCGATTTTCATCACCAATACAGCAAATGCTTACTGTGCGCCGGTGATTGTCCGGTTTACCAATGTGACGCTGAAGGATCAGGGTAAGGACTTTGTCTGGGATTTTGGAGATGGCACGAGTCAGAAGACCAATGACACTTCGGTATCGCATATTTATGCGAATAATAATCCGGGAGGATATACGGTCACGCTCAGTGCGGTGAATGATAAAGGCTGTAAAGCGACTTTTGGTGGGATCGGGAATACCAAGATATTAGGTCCGGCGCCTCTGTTCCGGATTTCAGCACATAGTGGATGTGATTCGCTGATTGTTACATTCAGGGATTCAAGCCAGCAGGTGAAGCGATTTATTTTCAATTATGATGATAATACCGCACAGGACACTACTTTCCCCAGTGTGCCACACAAGTATGTATTGCCCGCATCCGCGGCGGACAGCTTTACTTTTTATCCGATTATGGTTTCCCTTGATGACAAGAATTGCAAGGCCTATTTCAAGGATAGCATCAGATTATACCGCCGTCCGGTGGCCGGATTTGCTGCGACCGTGCGGCGGGGATGTACTCCCTTGCAGGTACAGTTCTGGAATACATCGAAAGGAGCAAAACGATTTGCCTGGGATTTCAATGGGGATGGTAAAATAGACGATACGGTACGCAATCCGACTTATACGTTTAAGGACTCAGGGTATTACAGTCCGAAGCTGGTGGCCTGGGGATTCGGCGGGCAGTGTAATGATAGTATAATTCAGGATACATTTATCTACGCGGTACCAGCTCCGGTATTGGCGTTTAGTCCGCTGAGCGTAAATCTGTGTGGAAAAGGAATTATCCATTTTGATAACAAGAGCAGGGGATATAAATCATATACTTTTAGCTATGGAGATAGTACTTCGAGTACGGATACGATTAAAGATCATCTGTACACGTATAACATCATAGCCGGAGGACTCAAACAGCAGAATAATACGCGTCTGGTGGCTTATAATGCCGCGGGATGCCGCGCGGAGCTGCCTGGGAAAGTGTTTGTCTTTCCGCCTCACATAGTCAAGGCATCAGCAGATCATTCGGTCGTATGTGAAGGCGTAAAAGTCAATTTCAGCAATCTGACGGGAAGCGGAGACTCCAGCTTCTGGGATTTCAACGGAGATTCTTTGAATGATGACAGTACTCAGTCACCGGAGCATCGCTTCGGAGCAGGAATGCAGAAAATCAGGCTGATTTCTACGAGTTTAGCCGGATGCAGAGATACGGCCTATCTCGGGCTGACCGTACATCCCAATCCTCATGCAGGCTTTATCCAGTCTGACTCGGTATTATGTCAGGGAAATACGGTCGTATTTCAGGACACATCGAAAAGCGTTGAGAAACCCCTAAGCTTCCATTGGGATTTTGGAGATGCAGGTTCCGGAGATACCAGCTCGGTACAGAATCCGACGTATCTGTATGCTATTCCCGGGCTGAAAAAAGTAACGCTTCGGGTGGAAACATTTTATGGATGTTCCGATACTGCCGAGTCTATCAGTCCGATACGCGTACGTGATACTTCAATCACAGAAATTCCGCAAATAAAATATGTGACGGTGATTGACTCCGGGCATATCCGGATTGTGTATAATGTGCCTGCTTCCACTTCGGGAATTAATGGCTTAACCCTCTATCGGAATGGTCCTGCTTCTCTGGATACTGTGTCTGTTCCATTCAGCGGAATTGCAGACGAGAGCCTTCCGCAGGTGGATCCTATGCAGTACTCCTATATATATCAATTGAGGGGATATCATGTATGCGGCAACCGCTCTGCTTTTTCCGGCTTACACCAGACTATGCTTCTGAAGGCGAGCAAGGCAGGTATGGGACGGGTCGAATTAGCCTGGAATTATTACGTCGGCTGGCCGGTCAAGGCATATCAGATTGAGGTCAGCGATGCGGCGAGCGGCAAATTGATCAGAAACATAGCTTATCAGGATACACTGCTATATGCCCCGACATATATTGTTGACAGTCTGTGCAATAGCAGATACAGCTTCCGGATAAAGGCTATTGACCGCAGGGATACAATAATAGTATCAGAGAGTAATCCGGTTTCTTTACAGCCTGATTATCAGCTTCCGACTATGCCGCTGAGAATGGTTGCTACCACGGTGATCCGTAATTCATATACTGGCTCTTCCTGGGAGCTGCAGCAGAAAGGACTTAGTCCGAGTGTATTTGAAATTCAGCGTCAGGCAGAAGAAGAATTAGTCTGGACTACGCTGACTGATACCATAGCTCAGTATAGCTATAACGATCTTGCTGCTGCGGTTCAACGGAGGTTTTACACCTATCGAGTGCGCTCAAAAGATGTGTGCGGAAATATGAGTCCCTGGAGCAATACAGGACGTAGCATTCATCTGGTTACGAATGTAGAGAATGACGATTTTCTGCTGAGCTGGAATCAGTATAGAGACTGGGCATTTGGAGTAGGTCATTATACGGTTGAGATCAAGGAGCCAGACGGATCGTTTAAGGAACTGGCTACTTTGGCGCCGAGAGATACGAGCTATACGGTTTCGGAGACCTTTCCGGAGATAGACTCGGCCTATGCCTTCCGTGTAACGGCTTATGGCAATGGAAAAGGAGAGCT
>JBBRLW010000256.1:0-3957 GCA_038231115.1 Bacteroidia bacterium | reverse complement strand
TCTGAACCAATAATCCGATTATCAACATGAAAAAACATATTATCCGAACGCTGCTGATTCTAATCATCGGAGCCAGCCTGCCTACTACATCGTTTGCCTGGGGATTCTGGGCACATAAACGGATCAATCGCGTGGCGGTGTTTACGCTTCCCAAGGGGATGCGGGTATTCTACCGAAACAATATAGATTACCTGACCGAGCACGCCGTAGATCCGGACAAGAGGCGCTACACCGATCCGGATGAGGCTGTCAGGCACTTCATAGACATTGACCGCTATGGTGTATATCCCTATGACAAGCTTCCGAGGGGCTATGACGATGCTGTTGCCAAATTCGGAAAAGACTCCGTGACCCGAAACGGAATTGTCCCCTGGTATATTCAATGGACATACAAGCGCCTGATAGAAGCTTTCCGGAAGAAAAACCCGCAGGACATTTTGCAGCTCTCCGCTGACTTGGGGCATTATATTGCGGATGCACATGTCCCTCTGCATACTACTGAAAATTACGATGGACAGCTGAGCGGACAAAAAGGAATCCACAGCTTCTGGGAATCAAGAGTGCCAGAGCTTTTCGGAGATCAGTATAATTATTTTGTAGGGAAAGCACAGTACACAAAGAATCCCCTGGATGCTGCCTGGGCTACAGTTCTATCAAGCAATATAGAGCTCGACTCCGTATTGAGATTCGAGAAAGAGCTGACCGACAAGTTTCCGGAGGATCAGAAGTTTTCCCGCGTTACACGGAATGGCAAGGAAGACAAAGTTTACTCCGCGGAGTTTACGAAAGCCTACAGCGATAAGCTTTCCGGACAGGTAGAGCGGAGATTGCGCAGATCGATCAGCATTGTAGGGAATCTGTGGATGTCAGCATGGGTGGAAGCGGGTCAGCCGAAACTTGATAGCCTGATCATGCTTCCGGATAGCAGTCAGCAGAAGGAAGAGCTGGCCAAAGAAGCCGAGGCGATCAAATCAGGCACCTGGAAAGGACGTCCGGAGTAATCAGTTGACTGGCCATACGATAGAGAAATCGGGAGACGAAGTATCCATCAACAAAAAATAAATCTTACAAAAGATTGTTTTATAATTTATTATGCCTATCTTGCCAGCATATTAGAAACATTTAGAGCGGAACACCGCTTTTTGAGTCCAACTGATAGATTAATTTTCGATTTTTTACTTTTTTACTTTTTATTAATAACTGTTTTAAAACATGGACATTTATGTAGGCAATTTGCCTTGGGAAACTCAGATAGCCCAGTTACAAGAGCTTTTTGAGCCATTTGGTGAAGTTTCATCAGTTAAAATCATTACTGACAAACTCACAGGAAAATCCAAAGGATTCGGATTCGTATCAATGGATGATGATGACAAAGCCAACGCAGCAATTGAGCAGCTAAACGGCATTGATTTCAATGGTAAGAACCTTGTTATCAACACAGCACAACCGAAAGAAAGAACTGGTGGCTTTGGCGGTGGAAACCGTGGAGGCGGCGGAGGCTACGGCGGCGGAAATCGCTCAGGCGGTGGCGGAGGCTACGGCGGTGGTGGCGGAAATCGCTCAGGCGGTGGCGGAGGCTACGGCGGAGGCGGTGGACGTGATTCACGCGGCGGTGGCGGAGGCTACGGTGGCGGCGGCGGCGGAAATCGTGGCGGCGGTGGAGGTTACTCCAGCGGCGGACGTGATTCTCGTGGCGGCGGCGGCGGAGGTTACTCCAGTGGCGGCGGCGGAAGTCGTGGCGGATCTGGTGGTGGCTACGGCGGCGGAAGCAACGAAGACAATTCCGGCGGAAACGATCGCTGGTAGTTTATTCTGACAGAAATATCTTTATTGATATAAAATTGAAAAGGCCTCAGGAGAAATCTCCTGAGGCCTTTTCTTTTGGTTTTATTTGCTCAATTATGGTTATCGCACTCTCGGTCGGGCTAACATCTTTAAGACGAGGCAGCGTGGCAATACGTGAGTAAGCTATCCATTTATCTCATGTATTAGCCGATGCTTCTCGGTACCTTTGCATCAAAATCCTGAGGAAATGTATCGATATATCTTTATACTGCTGCTTGGTATGAGTGCCTGTAATACAGGTTCAACATCTGTCGAAAATAAAGCAGCTACACCCCCTGCTGATTCTTTTCAGGTGTTACGATCTGAACTGATGATTATCCATGATGCGACTATGGCGCGGATGGATACGCTAATTCTGTTACAGAAATCGCTTAAGGATCAGCTTGCCGGAGCGCATTCGCCCGAAAAAGACAGCATCCTTGCCAATCTGGGCAGGCTGAAAAAATCGGACGATGAGATGATGGACTGGATGAGCCAGTACAGCGATCCGAATGAAAAGCTTCCCCAAACAGCCAGGCTAATGTACATGAAAACAGAACAGGCTAAAATTCAGCGCATTCAGGGAGAGATTGAGCAATCCATCCGCATGGCTTCCCAACAAATTAGTCAGCACAATTGAGGACCTTCTATTTTTTACTCGGCCTTATAGCCCTGACAGGCTTTTCTTCCTGCAGTTCCGTAGATTCGGCTGCACTTCCAATTTTCGGAGAACGCCAGGGCGTACATGACACCGTTGTCAACGGAGAAAAGCGGCAGGATACTGTATATCATCATATCCCCAACTTCAGCTTTACAGATCAGGAGGCACATCCTTTTACATCTGCTACCCTATCCGGTAAAATTTATGTCGCTGATTTTTTCTTTACTTCATGTCCGAGTATATGCCCGATTACTCAGAAAAATATGCTTCGGCTACAGAATTCTCTGAAGCCATCCAAAGATTTTGCTCTGGTTTCCTTTACAGTTGATCCAAGACATGATTCTCCGGCAGTAATGAAGCGTTATGCCGGCAAGCTGGGCGCCTCCCTCAGTAACTGGTATTTTATCTGGGGAGCACAGGAGCAAACCTATCAACTTGCTCAAAAAGGATACTTTGCATCGGCACAGGAAGATAAATCTGCCCCGGGAGGTTATACGCACAGTGGTGGATTTATCCTGGTGGATCCGGAAAGGAGAGTCAGGGGAATTTACAACGGTACGGACTCGCTGGAAATCAAGCTGCTGATTAAAGATATTCCCCGCCTGGCAAAGGAATATCATCTCGCTATTGAGCTAAAAGAGGATGTACAGGCGCATTAATCTGATCATCTTACTCCTATTGCTGGTATTGGGGAGCTGCGATGAGCAGGAGCTGCGATTCGAAAAATCATACAGCAACGGAGAGCAGATTTATCAGCAGAATTGTGCCCAATGCCATCAGGCAGATGGCAAGGGACTCGGACAATTGTATCCACCCATTGAAGGATCGGATTATCTGAAGCTCCATAATAGTGAGCTGGTTTGTATCATTTATAAGGGACTCAATTCGCGTATAGATGTAAACGGTATCAGCTATCAGCAGCAAATGCCAGGGAATGCATCACTGAGCAATGCGGAACTCGCTGCTCTACTGACCTATGTACGAAGCAGATGGCTGCTCAGCAAAGAAATTTGTAAGGAAGAGGATGTTTCAGGGGCCATGATTCCATGCAAGGGAATTGATACGCCATAAATGGCACTAATTCCCGATACATACTAATGTAATCTTCCGAAGAATTTGTTTCAATTCCCTATCCTAATTTATATATTGTTCGTCGAGAAGATGGCGTATTTAGGCTAAATTAATCGGATTATCTGAAATTTAGGTTGACCTTCGTATCAGGCTTTCAAATTATTATCGCTTTTGCGAAACATTCACCGCTAAAAGAATGTACTTCTCAATAACCAAACAACCAAACAAAGTCATGAACAAGATTTGCAAGAAAATCAGCGTTTATGTCCTTTTCTTCTTTGTCACAGTAAGTGCACAATCCTTTAAAGGGCGCGACGCCAAAGTATTAGTAGGTACTCACTTTATGGACTGGAGTTTTAACGAAATTTCTTACCAGGCCAAGTACCGTAAAAAGCCGTTCT
>JBBRLW010000255.1:0-3962 GCA_038231115.1 Bacteroidia bacterium | reverse complement strand
TTGGCTACGGTATCTCCTTTATAGATCAATACCACAGTAGGATAGTTGACATGTCCGGAGTTGCTGTTTTCCAGAACTACATCGATCGTATTTGCGCTTACGGTATCCATCCGGATGCTTTTTACGCAAAATGAATCACAGGAAAGGCGCGTATGCTGCGCCATCAGGACGCTGCCGGACAGGATACAGATCAAAAGCGGAAGTATCTTTTTCATATTCAGCCGGAAAGAAGATCAAATATAAGAATAATAGCCAGTCCTAAGCGCTGCCTGTCTGTACCGAAATCTTCAAGCCGCGCAGCTTTCGTATATTTGTATGAATGATATCCTCAGCAGGGAAATTAAGTGTGTATGATCAGATCATGACGCGCAAGCAGGCCGGACTCAAATCCGCCTGTTTACTTCTTGATCCGGACAAGATTGATCCGGTGCATCTTCCGGCGCTGCTAAAGCGTGCGGAGGAGGCCGCTATCAATTTTATATTCCTCGGAGGTAGTCTCTTAGTAAGAGGCAATATCCATGACTCCATCCGCAATATCAGGAATGCGACCAAGCTTCCGGTGATATTATTTCCGGGCAGTCCCTCGCAGTTTTCTCCGGAAGCAGATGCGCTGCTGTTTCTCTCGCTTATTTCAGGACGGAATGCCGATCTGCTGATAGGCCGTCATGTAGAAGCGGCTCCATTTATCCGGCAATCCGGTGTGGAGACCATTCCGACGGGTTATATCCTCGTTGATGGCGGACGTATGACGACGGCGAGCTACATTAGCTCGAGCGCACCTGTCCCTCGGGACAAGCCCGAGATCGCTGCCTGCACTGCTCTGGCCGGAGAGCTGCTCGGACTGAGGCTAACCTATCTGGATGCCGGAAGCGGCGCGCTGCATCCGGTGCCTAAAGCACTCATCAGGGAGGTTGCTCATACCGTAAGCACTCCTGTATGCGTAGGCGGAGGGATCCGCACGGCAGAGCAGATGCTCGACGCACTATCCGCCGGAGCGGATATGGTCGTAGTTGGAAATATCATCGAAGAGCAGCCGGAGCGGCTCCATGAGTTTAAAGAAGTGCTGCTTTCGTTTCTTTAAACAAACTGCGATACACCTTGCGCACCTGAATCGGATTCATATTATACTCCGCACGGAATCTCCGGTTGAAGTATGCCTGATCCGTAAAGCCAATCTGATCCGCAATGTGGTACAAAGAAAGATCCTCACGAGAGACTAATGTCTGTAATCCGTGAAGAACCTTCTGGTGCATCATGTACTGCTGAAGATTGATCTGGAAAGTGCGTTTGAAAAACTGCGACATATAATCCTCGGAAAGATTGATCATAGATCCGAGCACATCCATTTCTACTTCCTGCCCGAGGGTGGAGTGTAAATGTTCGAGTACTTTCATCAGGCGCTCGTCAGAGGCATCGCGGATGAGCTTCTGATAGATATCCGGCTGCGTCGTAGCAAGCTCCCTCAACAGCTGAAAGCAGGTATAAGCAGACAGCGCATTTATGGAAGCCTTGCGGAATACATCCAGTGCACGGGTTTCATGACGCATCTGCTTTCTGAGCAGGGTCCATTTTTCTTCTCCCTTGAATCTCAGTGGCCTGAAAGAACCGGAAAAAGAGAAAATAGGCACCTCACAGACGGAAGCGCTGAAGAACAGCATGTCCATTGACTGTGCATCCCCAAGCATATTTAGAATCTCCCCAGAATCGAAAATATGCCCTTCAGGAAGGAACAGTAATGATGTAACCTCTGCCTGATCAGGGCTTAGTGCCATGATCAGGCAATTGGCAAATGCCGGTGTGCCTTCCAGATGCTTGCTTAAGTCAGCCGCTTCTATGGAGACATACCGGAATAGTCGGCTGGAAATCTCGGTTGAGATCAGCCTGCTAAGAAAATCTGTCATTTAAAAAATCCTTTAAAATGTTGTTGAAACGTTGTTTGCGTAAAGGAATCTTGCATTAATTCCTTATACTTCACCTGCGAAAATACGATTATAGATGTTCGGAATGCAAAAAAATCGGATTTCCTATGAAATTACCATTCACTGTCAAGTCAACTATCAGGAAAGCTTTGAGACAATATGCTCAAAAGATGCCTTGAGCATCAGCTTCTTGTCCGGATGGATGGAATGAATATCTTCTAAGGCCGTATGAATAGTGCGGGAAACATCTCCAAAAATATCTGCATCTGCAAGGGAAACATCCGGCTGCATCAGGTAGGCGAAGGTGCGTGCCATTCCGCAGTTGGCAATAAAATCGGGCAGGATGGAAAAATGATGATCGGCATACTCGGCTCGCGGTCCGTAGAAAATTTCTTTGTCCGCAAAAGGGACATTCGCACCGCAGGAAACAGCCTGGACCCCTCCAACGCTCATGCGGGACATTTCATCCGGACCCAACAGCCTTGAGGCCGCCGCCGGAACAAATATATCAGCCGGAATATCCCAGATTTTCCGGTTTACTTCCTTATAGCTCATCATATCCGCTGAGGCCAGCGCATTATGATCCTTGGTATTGAATAGCGTTCTGATTTCCTCGAAGCCGAGGCCTGTATCCGAAATAAGTCCGCCCACACGGTCAATAATTCCGACAATAACGGCCTCTTCCTGAGCCAGATAATAGGCCGCTGCCGCAGCTACATTTCCCCATCCCTGGATAATAACGCGTTTGCCTTTCAGGGAAGCCC
The DNA here is from genome assembly GCA_038231115.1 of Bacteroidia bacterium. Lineage (GTDB taxonomy): Bacteria > Bacteroidota > Bacteroidia > CAILMK01 > CAILMK01 > JBBRLW01. Next base: position 1,279 of record JBBRLW010000255.1, on the reverse strand, counting down.
CTTCATGCCAGAGCTGATAATAGGATTTCAGTGCCTCACTGACGCCCCATCCGGTGATCATGTCCGCGACTACATATCCACGTGATACATCTGGCGAGTAGAAAGGATCGCTCAGGACTTTGCTGACCCCTTCCCGCAGCTGCTGAATAATCTTCTTGCGGGCGGCGGCATCCGGCTTGAAATGGCCGACAAATACACCCTCCTGCGGATGCTCGAGTCCGTATTTTTCTGTGATGGGTATGACTTCGCGGATTTCGTCAATATTCAGATCGCCGCCTGTACCGTAATAGGATTTCAGGATAGGCATCAGTGCCTTGTACCAGCGGTCAAGGACTTCCAGCTTGCGGGGATCTGCCGGATCAAAATTGATTCCGGATTTGGCGCCGCCGATGGCGGGTCCGGCGACTGCAAATTTGATCTCCATGGTTTTGGCTAAGGATAATACTTCATTTTTATCCAATCCTATCCGCATCCGCGTACCGCCTCCGGCGGCGCCTCCGCGCAGCGAATTGATGACCATCCAGCCCTGTGCGCCCGTAGGTGCATCATTCCATTCAAATACGATCTCGGGCGCTTTGGCCTCAAACTGCTTCAGAAGACTTTCCATGTGTATAATCAGCACGAAATTACAGCAAGGAGGGATGCACCGGACTGCTTTTCTCTGCCTAATTTTACATGCCCATGAGGAAAAAATATGCCATCATCGTAGCCGGAGGAGCCGGAAAGCGTTTCGGCTCCGAGCTACCGAAGCAGTTTCTGATGCTTGATGGCCGTCCGGTGATCTGCCATGCCATTGATGCATTCTACAAAGCGCTTCCGGATATACAGATCATCATCGGGCTGGGCATAGGCTACGAATCCATCTGGGAAAGTATATGTGCCGAATATTATCCGGAGCAGGATATCTGGCGGAGCAGGGGAGGGGAGGAGCGATTCCATACCGTCCGGAATGCCTTAGCCTGCATAACAGAATCGGCGCGATGGCAAGCCGATGCCTTATACGGAGTCCACGATGCCGCGCGTCCCCTCGTAAGTCCTGAGCTTATCCGGCGCTGTTATGAGCAGGCAGACCAGTATCAATCGGCTATTCCAGCCATTGCCATAGAGGATAGCCTCAGAAAAGTTGAATTAGAAGGGGATTCCCACGTAGAAGACCGCTCCCGCTTCCGGAGGATACAGACGCCTCAGGTGTTTGGAGAAGCCATTCATCAGGCATATTTGCAGGACTACCGTCCGGATTTTACCGATGACGCTTCCGTTTGGGAAGCTTTTGGAAACA
>JBBRLW010000254.1:0-3986 GCA_038231115.1 Bacteroidia bacterium | reverse complement strand
TCGGATCATAATAACTTCTATGCTGCGGCAGGATCATCCAATGAGACGAACTATGGAGATTTGGCTTCATGGCAGTCTACGACTTCTTATGATGCAAATTCATACGAAATTGATCCGAAGTATAAAACGGATTCTAACCTGCATATATCAGCATCCAAGCTGTTTTCAGGCGGAACGGGTGTAGGGATCAAATTGGATATCGATGGACAGACGCGTTCCAAATCCCGCCCATCTGTGGGTGCGGATGAGCAGCCTCCTGTTCCTAATGATGCCTCTATTGATGCTATTGACAGTCCATCGGTTGCAAGCTGCGCCGGGACAAGCAATATCTACGTTACGCTGTTAAACAGTGGCAGCAACAACCTGACATCAGCAACGGTAAATTATTCCATCAACGGAACCGCTGGTACTTCCTACTCATGGACGGGTACACTTGCTCCGGGAGCATCCACGCTGATCAAGCTGGGAAGCATTGCTATCACAAGCACTGCGAAAACATTGCTTGTATATAGCTCTAATCCGAATGGAACTACTGATGGCAATACGACAAATGACTCCCTGAGCAGAAGCGTTCGTGCTTCCCTGAGCGGAACGTTCACTATCGGAACGGCTACAGGACGTGATTATGCTGACTTTACTTCAGCGGTTAACGATCTGAACAAGTATGGTGTTTGCGGACCGGTTGTCTTCAATGCAGATACAGGCTACTATAACGAGCGCATCGTGATCCGTAGAATCAACGGAGTATCGGCAATTAATACGGTGACCTTCCAGTCTGTGAGCAAGGATAGCTCTAAAACAGTACTTGATACGGCTACTACAACAAGCTATGGTACTTACTATGCTACGGTTGAGCTGAATGGCGCAAGCAATATCAGCTTTAAATATCTGACCTTCCTGAGAAGCTCGAGTGGAGGTAGCTACAGCTACGCTCCGGCGGTTGAGATTCATGGAGGATCAAGCTACAATACATTTGATCACTGCCAGGTGCTGACTCCTACGACGGCGAACTATGTAGGCGCGATCTACTCCAATGCAGATGTGGATGAGTATAACAAAATCCTTAATACACGTATTGTAGGAAGCTACTACGGCGGAGTTTACTTCAGTTCCGGATATAGCTACCCAGTCAAATACGAGCGTGGGAATGAGATTAGAGGTTGTGTGATTGATAGTCAGTACTACTATAATGTCTTCATGCAGTATCAGGATAGCTTCAATATCTACAATAACAAGATTGATAACAATCAGTATACATACGGATATGGCTACGGAATCTATGAGTACTACTGTGTGAACTCCTGCCGTATCAATAGAAACTATATCCACCTTCCAAGCGGCGGATACGGAATCTACTCTTATTACAGCAAGGGTACTTCAACGGATAGCATGTACATAGCAAACAACATGATCTCGATTGAGGGATCAACCGGTGTGGCTTATGGAGCATATATCAGCTATTACGATGCTGGAATGAATATCTACAACAACAGCGTATCGATTACAAGTACATCGGCTTCATCAGCAGGATTGTATCTGTATGCGTACTCCGGTACTGATATCTATGTGTATAATAACTCTTTAGCGAACTTCAACGGAGGGTATGCGATTGTAGATAATACATCGATTACTGCTGCGGATTACAATAATCTTTACTCTAACGGTGGAGATATTGCCCCAGGATCATCGACATTATCTGACTGGCAGACGAATACCGGATTTGATACGCATGGTGTATCCAGCGACCCTGGCTACTTCAATAACGTGACAGACCTTCATGCATCGAATTCAGCATTGAATGACGCGGCAATTCCGATTAGCTCAATTACAGAAGACTTTGACGGCCAGGCGCGTTCTACGACCAAACCTGATATCGGTGCGGATGAGTTTACTCCTCAGCCGTATGACGCTTCTGCGAAGGCGATACTTTCACCGAATGGCAATAGCTGTGGTGATACGAATACTTACATCGTTGCAAATATCAGTAACAGAGGTCTGAATACTATTACTTCTCTTCCCGTACGTGTAGAGATATTCAGAAACGGAACACTGGTGGATTCTTACCGCGTCGTATTTAGCGGAACGCTTCTGAGCGGTCATGATACGACGATTACTTTCAGCGGAAGCTCCAAGAAGTTCAATACAACGGCAACCGGCTCGGCTACTTATGATATCCGTGTTACTACTTTCCTCAAAGGAGATATAACTACGGTCAATGATACAGTATCGGTAACGGGACTGACCTTTAACAAGCGTGCTGCAAATCCTATAGCTCCATCGTTTACAACGTGCTCCGGTGCGACGACTGCGACACTGACTTCTACAGTCAGCAAGACACAGACGACCTACTGGTATGACGGATCAGGTAATCTGGTCAATATAGGGAATACGTTTACTACGCCTAAACTTAGCTCAAGCACCAGCTATTATGCAGTTGCAGGCGCGGTAGTTGACTCTGTGGGTCCACTGGATAATACCATCGGAAGCAGCTCATACTACTCATCATTAACTTCGGCCTCTCCGGGATTGACGTTTGACGTGAATCGTGACTCTATCGTTATTGATTCCGTTACGGTTTATCCATACGGAAGCGGTACTGTAGTTATCAACATCACGGACGCATCGGGTAATGGTGTCGGATCTGCATCAGTTAAAGTTAGCGGATCTTCTACTGCAACACCAGTACAGATTCCGGTGAAAATCACTGTTCCACGTGGTACAGACTATACTATGGATGCCTTAGGTTCTACCGTAGGATTGTTCTACAACTACTCCGGAGCGAGCTATCCGTATAACTCTTACGATAATGCGCCTGGCCCATTGGATACGGTTTCCATTACTGGAAATACGTCATCAATTGGCAGCTACTATTACTTCTTCTATGACTGGAGAATTGCATCCGAGAACATTTGCCCATCAACTGCGACTAAAGTTGATGTGAATATCGGCACCGGGGCGAAACCTCTGGCTTCCGTGAAACTTGCAGGTGCATGTCTGAACTCGGCTACTACGGCTACCGATCTTTCTACGGTTTCTTCCGGAACAATTTCATCCGTAAGTGTTGACTTTGGAGATGGTACTTCTTTAGCTGCTCCTACTGTGGGAGGTTCTACTACGCATACTTATGCGAAAACAGGGACTTACTCAGTTGTTCTTAAAGCAACCGGATCAGGTGGCTGTGTGGATGATACTACGGTTAAATTCACGGTGAATCCACTTCCTACTACAGGACTTAAAGTGACTAACTCAGCTGGTAAAACAATCACTGGTGCCTGCGAAGGATCGAACGTTACACTTGCTGACAACTCTGGTAGCACAGGAAATACTTATAGCTTCTCCTTCAATGGGGTAGGCTATACAGGTACTACTGCATCCATCAAAGTTCCGGTTGCTGGTGCTTATGCAGCGAAAATCAAAGCGACCAACTCGTTTGGCTGTTCTGATTCCGCTTCTAAAACTGTGACGGTATATCCATCACCGGTAGCGAAATTCGGAGTTGCGTCTCTGTGTACTGATTCAATTCAGTTCCTTGATTCTTCAACGATCTCATCCGGCAAGATTGTATCTTATACCTATACTTTCGGAACGACGACGGTTACGACACAAAATCCGAAATATAAATTTGCTGCTGTAGGTAAATATGGCGTTACGCTTACTGTGGTTGACTCCAATGGTTGCGGAAACAATAACCTGGCGGCTAAAACGATTATCTACACTCCGGTGGTGCCTGCAACCTACACGACTTCTGTTAAAGGAGGCGCAGTAGATTTCAAAGCGACCGATACTACAGGTACTACGTATAGCTATGACTTCGGAGACCTTTCCACTGGAACAGGGTTCAGGAGCAGCCACGCTTATTCTACAAGCGGACGCTACAGAACGTCCCTGACGGTTACGAACGTCAACGGATGTACGGCAATCGATACGGCTACAGTATCTATCCTTGGCCTTGGAGACGCTCCGGGGGCACTGGTTGGGAATGTCTC
>JBBRLW010000253.1:0-4013 GCA_038231115.1 Bacteroidia bacterium | reverse complement strand
GTACAGTTCGGTATCAAGGCTCGTCTCGAAGTACGATCCGTCCTCGGCTTCAAAGCCATAATCTAAAGTAATATCCGGAGCGATGAACTTGACATTGCCGCCCGTGGCGTTGACTGTGAAATAATTGGTATCGGAGTAAATAAAAGGCAAAGAGTCAAATGAGGTTAGTAATGGCTTCTGCTTACTGTAGTAATAGTCCGAGTTTGTCCGGTTACCTGCTATGATTTTCTGACCTACTCTGTAATCTGCCCTGCGGTTGACGTTCTGATTGTCCAGATACAGTTCATTGGCACCAATCTCCTTTCTCAAGAAATTTTCGTTATCGCTCAGAAGCAAATGTTTCATATTGCTGGCGTAGGCCTGTGGATAACGTACTCTAGTATGCCTGTTTGGAACAAAAAAACTATCTCTCCATCCGGTTACGACGTTGAATGGTGATCCGGCTTCGATATTTTCTACGTTCATGTGTGTAAAATCTTCATACAGATTCGTCGGAGGAAGCCAGTTGAGAGAGGAGCTTATTGGCACGAAATTGAAAAGCGTTGCGTAATTGTTAGCGTAGAAAGTAAAACGCAAGGAGAAGGGTAGCCAATGGGTAGCTTCACCATCGCCCAGACTTGGACTGAGCTTTCCATGGATGGCACCGAGGCTTTTGGAGAGATCATCCAGATGGCTTCCTGCCGTATTATCGTAGGGCTTTGCATTCGTGACCAGCGCCAGAGGTGCCTGAAGTACCAGATCATGGGAAGGCGGAGATATCCGGAAGAGCCATCTCCGCAGCCAGCCATGAATTTTGGGTGTTTCCATGCGATACACGAGGCTGGCGGGAATAGAGGTACCTGCACTTAAATAGTTCAGCTGATAGGAAAAGTCCAGCGGCTTCCAGGAAATCAAATGCCAGAACAGGCTCATCTCAAAGCTGAAACCAAAATCCTGTATCATCTGCCCTGCGGTAAGCTGTGTATGATGCACCGAATCATATTGCACCGAGCCGGAGAGCGTTCCGTTGCTGATTCCAAAAGTCTTGCAATGCTCGGGAAATCCATTGCTGGAGGGCTTCATGGTACTGAAGCTGTTAAACAGAATATTTTTGAGGACACCCGGACTAAACTGGCTCGAGATGGTACCGCCTATGGGGATGCCCGGCACTACATCGCAATAGCGGTAAATGAGAAGTTGCTGAATGGAGGGCTTTTGAAGCATATCCAGATTGGCATCAATTAACTCATCCAGATAATATTGCACTGCAGGATAAGGTACCGTCAATCGGGCTAATGCTTTGACCAGATCAAGCATGAGCGTAAACGAGTGCTGAAATGCGACCGGCACATTGGCTCCCTGCTGTGCGCCGTCCACGCTGATAAACAGTCGGGTATTATGGGATCGGGGATGAGCCGCCATATATGCGGGCTGTTCCATGGCGTCCAGTACATATCTTCCTACGAGTCCGCCCATACTTTCGCCCATGAGAATAAACTGGTTGAAGGTATCGTTATCGTGTTTGAGGCTATCCTGAAGTTGTTCGAGCAGCGAAATTACGGAAGTCGCATTTGATTCAATCGGCAATTTGGAGTCCTTCCAGCTCACAATGACAAAGTCATAGCCGTAATTGCGCATTTCTGAAAGCTTATTAAACTCAGTTTCTGCAATCATAGTCGAATATATCTGCTCACCGTCCCTGTTCTCAAAAAAGTCGAGTCCTTCGAGATAAATGATCGGTTTACGCAGCTTGGTATTGCCACATCCTTTTTTTACGGTTACAAACAAGGCAGGAGTCTTCCAGTCGTAATGCTCCACATGGGGATTAATCTTTACGGTAGAGACGGAAAATTTGATGATACTTCCATCGGCATTTAATACTTCAGCTTCAAGATAGTAGGTTCCGGAAGAGCTATAGCTTGAGGTATGGTAGTAATCAGAACCTGTAACCGTTTGCCAACCCGTACCATCCGCAAAATTGATTTTTAGGACGTGGGAAGTATCATAATCGGCAGTATAGCGGTTTCCAAACTTGGGATATATCCCTGTAAGGCTGTTAATATGCCAGGTAACTACTGAGCGGTTAATTTCAGCGACCGTAGGCGAGGCTACAAACAGCTCATGCGTATAAGGCCCCAGACTATCCGGCCCAGGTCCATAGGGACTGATGGTTCGGTTGGGCCGGTCATAGAAGTTGGAGTCGTTGAAGACGTAAGTCAGCGTGGTATCAAAAGCACCCGATCGGTCGGTATTGACAGGATGGAAGGCGATGGAGTCGTTTTCAATCTTCTCAAAATCAAAGTCCAGAACGCCAAACAGTACCGTATCCTGGCTGACTTTATTGGCATTCTTGATATTCGTGTTCCAAATATCCGGTCGCATAAGAAGGGTAGTATCCCACTGTGCGTACCACATGTCATTGTAAAGTCCTTTAAATTTCCAGTTATTGATCGGGTTACCATAGTTTATTTTCACATAATACCCTTCAGAATCCAGAAGTTGAGGGTATAGTCCGAGGAAAAACTTACTTGGCAATGCCTGATGTCCCATATAGGTTCTGCCTACGGTAGAGAACATTCGTCTTAACTGCTTATACAGGGGTTGCGTCTGTGCTTTGAGGCTTCCCGCTCCGAGTGCCAATAGCATGATAATCAATATAATAATTTTTCTCATATCGGATCATCTATGGTTAGCGCCTGACTTTTGTTTGAGGGCATCGAACTCCTTCTGAATCCCGAGTAACCTCAGGTTGAGTATCTCTACTTCTTTCAGGAGCGCGTTGAACATCTCGGTGGTTTCTATGCCTGACTCTTTGACGATGGCTTCCGAGGGAACGTTAGGCAGATGATGATTGTGGCTGAGATAAGTCTCCAATTCATTGGCAGGCATGAGGACAAAGTCCTCTGCAAATACACTGTCCGACCAGGTCCCGGGATAGACCCTGACTTTGCGGGCACGGATGGCTCCCTCGACGCTGAGCCTGTAGCCGGAGACTTTATCGGTACCAATGCCGACGTTGCCTCCCAGGCCTGTGATGAAGATGCGCAGGGAGTCATGGGGAACGATCCGCATATTGTCGGGATTGATGCTACCGAGCTTATCCGCAGGACTGATGGACGCGTTGCCGGATAAATTCCAGTTCTGTGCCCGTGCGCGCCCGCCTGCAAAGAGCAGGACGAGGGCAAGGAGTGTGATCTTCAGAAAGCCAAGCTTAATGAAGCTGTTACATGAGCTGGCCCCGGAAGGCCCGTTTTTTCCCTCTGCGTAGAGAGGCATGGTTAAATGACTGCATTTTAGAAAAGGGTTAAAAATTTTCATAATTTCATTACCAGATCAACTGTTCTAAAATGTCGTGCTTGCAAAAGAAGGGATCAGGGGTAGAAGGCGTATAGCGATAGAGGGATAAAAAGCGTTTTCCTGTAGATGCTTCCCCGCGCAGCACAGGAATCGGGATAGCCCGGGGGCTGTGCTTTTTATCGCTATTCATATCAGCCGGATACGTGTTCATCACCTGATCGTTTTACGAAGTTGGGTGGTGTAGATGATAATTCCAAATTTTTATTGTTAAGATTTGTAAGAGGCTTAAAAATCCAGATACGGAGCGCCTTACCGCAAAAATGATTGGAGCGCTTTCCGGCGTTTCCCGCCTGCTTCTTCCCTAACTTCGTAGCGGTTTTGTCCGTACGCTCGGACAGAACATAAATTGATTCGCTATGAAAGAGCAAATACTTGAGGCACTGCGTCTGTGGACGATCCGGATCTGACAAAGGATGTGGTGACGCTGGGCATGATTCAGGACCTGAGCGATAGTAGTACGAGTAGTTTTTTCATTTTCTTGTGCGTTTGTGTTTGCTTATTTGACGCTGACTGGTTTTATTATTCTTTCGCCATCCGCACCGATCAGCTCCAGCTGATACTGTCCGGATGCCAGATGTAGCCGCTGGAGATTGATGTCCGTTTGCTGGGCGGTGGCTGATACTTTGGATTCGTAGAGCAATCTGCCCTGAAGGTCTCTCAGGCGGATGCTGATCTGG
>JBBRLW010000252.1:0-4059 GCA_038231115.1 Bacteroidia bacterium | reverse complement strand
TGGAACTGGCGGAAATGGTAACAATGGAGGATCAGGTACTTCTGGCGGAAATGGTAACACCAATAATAGCGGCGGTGGCATCGGATCTAATACCGGTTCCGGTAATAATAAAGGCAATACTTCAGGGAATGGATCCGGTACTACAAATACGGGGGCTAAGGGTCAGGTATATAACCGCACGACCAATGGAAATAATCAGAGCGGAAAGGTCGGGACTGATCCGAATGCCGGAGGTGGTATTGTACTGAATCCGAATCAGGGGAATAAGGGAGGCAGTACCGGATCAGGTACTTCCACAAATAACAATAATACCGGAGGCGGTGTTTCCGGAGGTGGCTCTGGCACTAACAATAATACCGGAGGCACTATCGGAAGTAGCAATAATGGCTCAGGCAACGGCAGCGGCTCTCAGAACAATGGCGGCTGGAGGACAGAGCGTTATAAAATGCGTAATGGCAAATGGGCAACACGCAGGGTTCCGATAAATCCTAACACAGGCGGACAGGTGAATACCAATCCGAATAATAATAGTGGGGGTAATGTTAATCATTATCCCAATGGAAACGGGAATAATTCCGGTGCTTATAACAATAATAATCAGGGGAATGGTTACGGCTCTAACGGAAATAATTCCGGAGGATATAATAGCGGGAATAATAATAATAACGGATATCCGAACGGAGGATATAACACAAATACTAATGGAAACGGCCAGTATGATGGTGGCTATGGCTATCAGGGCAATGGCGGACAGGGCGGAAGCTACTGGGGTAATGATGGATATGTGTATCAGAATGGTCAGCCCTGCTATGAGTGCCGGTATAGCTATGATCTGGGACATCATACGATTGATATTGCGACCACTACCATCAATACGGCGCTGGATCATGTTCAAAATCAGTCTGATAATCAGGGACAGTATGGGAATAATCAGAATGGGAATAGCTACGGATGGGGCTATAATACCTCAGCGAGCGGAGCGAATCACTGCGGAACTTCCATTGATGGCAGCCAGGTGGTAACTACTACCACAACTACGACTACCACCACTACTTACTCCAATGGCGGATGTTCTACCTGTCCTCCCAATGGGAATACGGCTAATAACAACAACGGAGGCTATAATAACGGTAATGGCCAGTATAATAATGGCTATCCGAATAATAATAACGGAGGCTACAATAATGGAGGCACCAATGTCAATAATAATAACAATAATGGAGGATATAATACGCAGCAATACAGCGGCGGAGCCTGTCCGTATCCGATGAATGACATGGATTTTGAGTCTGCGATGAAATCTATTAAATCCAAGAGCTTTGAGGAGACCAAGATGACGGTCGCCAAACAGATATTCGACAATAACTGTCTGCTGACCAAACAGGTCAAACAGATTATGGGATTGTTTGACTTTGAGACCAGCAAGCTTGATTTTGCTAAGTACTCCTACCGGAAAACTCTCGATCCCCGGAACTACTATCAGGTGAATGATGCCTTTGATTTTGATGCATCCATTACCGAGCTGAATAGCTACATCAGCGATCAGCGGTAGTTTTTAGCTATAGATATTATAAGCCCGATATTTTAAAAATCATCGGGCTTTTTTGTAGGGTTTTGAATTGCGTCGGGGGGGGTGGAAGTGTAATTTCCATGCTTTTTACAGTGCCGCTCTTATATAGTCCGCTCCTGCGGAGCTAAAACGGTGTGGATGGCGTGCAAGGGATTGTAAATCCCTTTGTTATCTGGCGGTGGGATTATAAATTCCGCCGAGCGCTTAATAGCGCGCGATAACGTCTCGCAGTCCTTTGGGTCGTGATTGAGAGAAGATAATGCCTATTTATAAGAGGAAAGATCAAACTTGACAGGAATGCGAACAAAGACGGGGACTTTTTTGCCTTTTTGCTCTCCAGGTATCCAGTTGGGCATAAGGGATATCATGCGTAGGACTTCTTTATCACATTCTTCGTCAATGCCCTTCAAGATAATAGGGTCGATTATTCTTCCTTTTTTTGTGACAACAAACTGAGCTATGACCTGACCAGAGACATTATTTTGCTGAGATATTTCCGGATATTTCATATTCTTAATTATAAATTTGTACAGTTCCTCGTCGCCACCTGGAAATAGAAGCATTTTTTCTGCAAACAAAATCGGAGTATCTTTCTTCGTACGCTTTTGACTTTTTTTACTGGTATCCTGAGGCAACGTGGTTTCGTGCATCAGGGACGTGTCTGTAAAGGAAGCATGTGGAGTGTAGCTGGAAGGATTTCCGGAAGGACTACCGCCAGGGACCGAGATATATGTGGGAGTTGAAGGAGGTTTAGTGTAACTTGAGCCCCGAGAGTAGGCACAGCTGGCCAGGGATAGCAATATCCCGAAAGCAACAGCAGAATGAGCGAATTTATTTTTCATAGGATGGCAGTCAGATACAAAGGTATTAAGATTAGGCAATATGACCAGTTCTAAGGTGTTCCGGTTTAGGGATTTTGAGATCCATCAGGAGCGTGCGGCGATGAAGGTCGGAACTGATGCGATGCTGCTCGGCGCGCTGACGTATGAGCGCGGGGCGCAGAGGATTCTGGACATCGGCACGGGTACGGGTGTGCTGGCGCTGATGATGGCGCAGCGGCATCCGGAGGCAACAATCAATGCCTTAGAGCCGGAGCAGGGCGCATCAGAGGATGCAGCACTCAACTTTGGAATGAGTCCATATAGCCATAGGCTGCATACGATTCAAATGCGGGTGCAGGATTATATTCCGGAGGAAAAGTATGACCTGATCATTTGCAATCCGCCGTATTTTGGGATGCAGACGTATTCGCCTAAACGCGACCCAAATCCGCCGGATGTAGCGAGGCAGTCGGCGAGATTGCAGAATACGCTGAATTTAGACGAACTTGTGCATTGCTTTCTGCGAAACATAAGCGATAGCGGACTGATATCGGTAATTCTACCGGAGAGCGAGGCCGAATCTTTGTTGCAGAAAGCTATGGTTGTGCAACTCAATTGCTGGGGCGGACGTTCGATAGTATCTGTAGCAGGCGGCGCAAGTGTGCGGCGCGTGATATGGCTAAGGAAAACGGTTCCGGAACATGCTCCGCAATTTGAAACGCTGACCATCAGGAACGTGGATGGCTCTTACTCGGAAGCTTACAGGCAACTGACGAGAGAATATCACGGGAAGGAGCTATAATATGTAGATTTTCAAGGCTTATGGGGAAGCAGGGGGAACAAATCAGAGCAGCATGTTTAATGAAATCAGGATACAGTGTTGTACTATGGCTGATACTGCTTGTGCTGGCTCCATCGGCACTACAGGCGCAGCTGAAAGCTGATTTTTCGGTTACGAATGCTTCGGGCTGCTCTCCTTTGGCGGTATCCTTTACCAATCTGACTACGGGCGCATCATCGGCGGCGACAGCACGCTGGCTCTTTGGCAACGGTAATAAGTCATTGAAATACAACAGTGTAGGTGCTTTTTATTATACGCCGGGCACCTACGATGTGACCCTGATTATTACGGATGGTGCCAAAACGGATTCCATCACCAAAAAAGCCGCTGTGACGGTATTTGCAAGTCCTACGGCGGATTTCACGGCAAATGTCAGGGGAGGATGCAAGCCCCTCACTGTCAAGTTTACTGATAAAACAGTTGCAGGAAGTGGCAAAGTTGTCAAATACACCTGGGATTTTGGGGATGGAAATGTGGACTCGGTTCAGAATCCAACCAATACATATACTTCTAACGGAAGCTTTTCCGTATCGCTATTGGTCGTAGATGCCAATGGCTGCAAGGATGCTGTTACGCTCACGAAATATATTAATGTATCGAACAGGCTGAATGCGAATTTCCGGCTGAAGGATACGGTAGCCTGTGCGCCGGTGCTTCTGACGAAATTCAAGGCGCTGAGTACAGGAACAACATCCAGCTCGCTGAGCTATGTCTGGGATTTTGGGGATGGCAGCACGGGAAGCTCGGATTCTACGACGCACTCTTATACTTCGCGCGGGAGCTATGACGTCAGCGTTACGATCACGGATGTTTCTACAGGCTGCTCG
>JBBRLW010000251.1:0-4060 GCA_038231115.1 Bacteroidia bacterium | reverse complement strand
GCGGGCTGGGAATCTGAGAAAGAGAACTTTGAAGCCGAATTCAAAAACGGAAAGGAAGAGATGTCCGTAGTGATCAGTCCGGAAGGGAAGATCATGGCCACCGAGACTAAAATTGCAATCAGCGATCTTCCGGCAGGTGCCAGGGATTATGTTGCGAAGAACCTTCCCGGGAAGAAGATCAAGGATGCCGAGCGTATCATTAACTCCGATGACCAGACGATCTATGAAGCAGAAGTCGGCGGAATGGACTATCTTTTTGACTCGAAAGGTCAGTTTATGAAATCAGAGAAGTAAAGAGAAGTGAGGGAGAGTAAGCCTCTCCCACTCTACTATTGTAATTTCACCTCAGCGAGATTTGACAGGGTGTCGATAAGCTGGGAACTGGGCTGAACGGAGTATTTCCCGGAACTCATCTCGAGCGGGTCGAAGTCGGGATGGGAAACACATATCCGGACAGGTATTTTTCCAGTGTGGGAGCGTAGTATGGCTTCAAGCTCGTTGATGAGCGGCTCGGTAATCTGATCCAGACTGAACTGTATGCTGAGGCGTCGGGTGAATTTCTCAAGGGCTTCGCTGAGCAGGCAGATATCCTGAATATCCGGCTCGAGGTTTCCGTTCCAGCTTTGTTTGGCACTGATCCGGATGCGGACAATGTTTGACTCCACAATATAGTTGCGAAATTTGCTGAACTGTCCGGAAAAGAGACGATATTCCTGGCTTCCGGTATAGTCTTCAATAGTGAAAATAGCCCAGTCCTCGCCGCGTTTATCCTTGCGCAGGATAACTTTAGTGATGATTCCTGCCACCTGACATACTTTGCCTGGCTCGAGCCTAAGATTATCCAGCCTGGCATCAGTGAATGCGTCAATCTCATGCTTGTAGGCATCAAGCGGGTGTCCGGAGATGTATATCCCGACAACTTCACGCTCACGGCTGAGCTGCTCCAGGGAATTCCAGGGCTCACAATCCACGACTTTTGGCTTCGAAAGGATATTATCCTCGGCACCTCCGAATAAAGAAGATGTCCCTGAATCGGCTTTGGACTGCACTGCAGTTCCGAACTTGATGGATTTTTCTATGAGATTGCCTTCCGGATCGGGGCAGAAGTATTGCGCGCGGTGGTATCCGGCAAAGACATCGAAAGCACCTGACTGTGCAAGGGCTTCCATCGTTTTTTTATTGACCGTGCGGAGGTTTATACGCGTAACAAAGTCCCAGATATCCTGATAAGGTCCATTGGCCTGACGCTCGACGATAATGGCCTCAACGGCAGCTTCTCCAGCGCCTTTGATCGCGGCAAGTCCGAACCTGACCTTGCCGCTGGTATTGACGGAGAAGGTCTGCATGGACTCGTTAATGTCCGGCCCGAGGCAGTTGATGCCCATGTGGCGGCACTCATCCATGAAAAATGCAATCTTGTCAATATTCCCCTGATTGTTCTTCATCAGGGCGGCCATATACTCCTGGGGATAATTGGCCTTTAGATAGGCGGTCTGGAAAGCTACAAAAGCATAGCAGGTAGAGTGCGATTTATTGAAGGCGTATGCTGCAAACTTTTTCCAGTCCTCCCATATTTTTTCACATTTCTTTTTGTCGTGACCGTTCTGCTCACATCCGGAAAAGAACAGCTCTGCCATTTTTTCGATGGCTTTGAGGTCCTTTTTTCCCATGGCTTTCCTGAGGGTATCGGCCTGGCCTTTCGTGAAATTTGCCAGGCGCTGGGAAAGCAGCATCACCTGCTCCTGATATACCGTGATTCCGTAGGTTTCTGCAAGGTATTCCTCCATAACAGGGAGGTCATACTCAATCGCTTTACGTCCGTGCTTACGGTCAATAAATTCAGGGATATAATCCATCGGTCCCGGGCGGTAGAGCGCGTTCATGGCGATGAGATCACCAAAGTGATCGGGCTTGAGGAGCTTCAGGTACTTCTGCATTCCGGCAGACTCAAACTGGAAAGTTCCGTTTGTGTTGGCCTTCTGGTAGAGATCATAGGTTTTGGCATCGGTGAGGATGGCTTCATCATCAATGTCTATATTATGATCCGGATAGCGGAAACGGATCAGGTTAACCGCATCGCGAAGGATGGTCAGGTTTTTCAGTCCGAGAAAGTCCATTTTGATGACTCCGGCGGACTCTATGTACTTTCCGTCATATTGAGTAACGTATAGATCGGAATCCTTCGCCGTAGCCAAGGGAATAAGATCGGTAAGGTCGGATGGGGCAATGATTACTCCGGCGGCATGGACTCCGGTGGAACGGATGCTTCCCTCGAGCTTCACTGCCTCGCGGAGCACCCGTGCGGAAATATCATTTCCGGCCATGATTTTACGGAGCTGCTGTGCATTGTCGAGATCTTCCTCACGGAGACCTTCCTTCTCGCGCAGGGAATTTTCACCACTCAGGGGAGCGGTGAGGAAGCGCTTCAGGCTGATTCCCGGGCGCTCCGGCACAAATGAAGCCAGGCGATTGGACTCCGATAGCGGCAGATCCAGCGCGCGGGAAACGTCCTTAATGGACATCTTGGCCGCCATAGATCCATAGGTGATAATCTGCGCTACCTGACGCTTTCCGTATTTCTGAACTACATAATCAATTACTTTCTGCCGACCTTCATCATCAAAATCCGTATCCACATCGGGCATGGAAACACGCTCGGGATTAAGGAAACGCTCAAAGAGCAGATCATATTTGATAGGGTCTATATTGGTGATTCCTACGCAGTAGGCCACAGCTGATCCTGCGGCAGAGCCACGCCCCGGACCTACGGCTACTCCAATACGACGCGCCTCATTGATAAAGTCCTGAACAATAAGGAAGTATCCGGCAAATCCCATACTCTCTATTACCTTTAGCTCGAAGTTGAGCCGCTCTTCAATCTCAGCGTTTATCCCCTGAGTGTATTTGCGGTGCGCTCCTTCATAGGTAAGGTGACGCAGATAAGTATCCTGACTGGCAAATCCCTGCGGAATCTCGAAGTTTGGAAGCAGGATATCCCTTTTGAGCTGTAGATGCTCGATTTTGTCAACAATTTCGTTTGTATTGTCAAGAGCGGCAGGAGTATCGGCAAAGAGCTTATTCATCTCCGACTGGGTCTTGAAATAAAACTGGGAGTTAGGAAATCCGAAGCGTTCGCCCTTGCCATCTCCTATTTTAGTACTTTGAAGCTCTCCGGTATTGACACACAGGAGAATATCATGCGCTGTAAAGTCCTCCTCATTGATGTAATGGGAGTCATTGGTTGCGATAGTTTTGACGTTATATTTTTCTCCCCATTTGATGAGAATCTGATTGAGATCTTCCTGTGATTTCCCTGAGCCATTGATATTTATGAGGTCATGGCGCTGTAATTCGAGGTAATAATCTTCTCCGAATACGTCGAGATACCATTTCAGGATTTTCTCGGCTTCATCTTCTCCTTTTTTGAGGATGGTCTGGGGAATTTCAGCTCCGATACAGCAGGAAGTAGCAATGAGTCCGGCGGAGTACTGCTTGATCAGCTCGCGGGTTACGCGTGGCCATTTGGAGTATAGTCCATCCATGAATCCGATGGAGCAGAGCTTGCAGAGGTTGCGATATCCTTCTGCATTTTTAGCCAGGAGGAGTTGGTGATAACGGTTGTCCTTCTGATCTTTAGTGAATTGTTTAATGGTATGATCTTCCACGACGTAGAACTCACATCCGACGATGGGCTTGACTCCATAATTCGCTGCTTCGGCAACGAAGGCAAAGGCACCGAACATATTTCCATGATCGGTGAGGGCAACAGCCTTCATACCATCGGATTTTGCTTTGGTAAATATATCCTTGATGCTTGCAGCACCATCCAATAGAGAATACTGAGAATGAACGTGTAAATGGGAAAAATCGGGCATGATGCGTATTTAAGCCGCCTGGGATAGCGCTTAGTCAAAGTTAGGTAGAAATAAATAATGGATTAGCCTCTTTGTGCTAACTGCTCTCTATGAAAATACAGGGATTATTACTTGTTTTCAAACTCCCTCCCTACCCTATAAAGCAAAAGGCCTGAGTGATTGCTCACTCAGGCCTTTGCCCTGTT
>JBBRLW010000250.1:0-4091 GCA_038231115.1 Bacteroidia bacterium | reverse complement strand
TGTCCGACGAGTTCTTCATCGAGGGCAACGGGCACCTGAGACATGGCCGAGACCATTTTCATCTGGTCATGGAGTCCACCTTTGATGGGCTGCTCGATAGAATGAATTTTGAGGGGCATGAGGGAGGGAGCAATCATTTTCAGATACTCGCTGGTGCTAAATGCGCCGTTGGCATCGAGACGGATCTCAATTTCTTCTCCGTAGGTCTCGCGTACCCAGCGGAGGAGTGCCATCTCGGCTTTGAAGCTGATGGCTCCGATCTTGAATTTGAGGATTTTGTATCCTTCTTCGATTTTAGCCTTGACCTGTGTCTTCATCCCAGATCCGGTGGCCATCCATATTAGTCCGTTGATGGGAATGGATGCGGTTCCGGCGGTGAAATCAGATTTGAAATATATGCCTTCTTCTCCGGTGTTGATATTGTGCATAAGCTGCTCAAAACCGAAAGCAACCGCCGGATAATTGTTTTTTCTGAATTTTTCAATGAGGGCGGGAAGCTCATCCTGTCCCTTGCTGTTGAGCAGGGTAATGGCTTCCGCTATTTCCTGGGCATAGTGATGGGAATCATCGGGACTGAATCCGGCCAGGAGGGAACACTCTCCCTGGAAAACGAGCTTTTTATCCGTAAATTTAGCTTCCAGGATATGTCCCTCTTTTTCAGTGAGCATCCCGCGTGAGGTTGCGGCAGGTTTTTTAAAGCTGAGGCGATACGGTTTTGCAGAGAAGATAAGTTGAGACATTATAGAAGTAGTGCGGCTGCGTATGAAATTGTGATAATAAGTATAGTCAGCACCAGCTGTTTCAGATAAGGCATAAAATCAGAGGCCAGCCTGCCCCGATGTATGCCTCTTCCGTTGATAAACAGCAGGAGCAGAGGCATCAGAAATAAAAACTGATACCAATGGGCGAAGGTACGCATCCCGTAGCTAATAAAGCATCCGGCAGCGGTGGCGAGGAGCAGAGTATGGTATAATTTCGCCCGCTGGAGCCCAAGCCTGACGGGGATGGTAATTTTTCCGGCGTCCTTATCTGTCTGAATATCACGGATATTATTGACATTTAGTACGCTAATGGATAGCAGTCCCATGCCTGAGGCGGGGAGAAAAGTTATCCAGGGAATATGTCCGGTATGGAGATAAAAAGTTCCGGCTACGGCAACGATTCCGAAGAAAATAAATACGCTGATATCTCCGTAGCCTTTGTATCCGTATGGATTTTTACTCGCGGTATAGGTGATGGCCGCTACTATGGATAATAGTCCGGTGCCAAATAGCCCTGCGGCGCCCTGCCATCCGATATTGTTGTAGCTCAGGGACAGGAGCGTTACTCCGGAGGCCAATGAGAGCAGAATAAAGAGGACAATCATGCGGCGTATCTCCGTGAGTGTTACGAGGCCGGAGCTGGTGACGCGAAGGGGTCCGGTCCGGGCGGAGGTATCTGCGCCGTTGATATGATCGCCGTAATCGTTGGCCAGATTGGATAGTATCTGTAGCATCAGCGCGGTGATAATGGCCGCGAAAGTCACGGCGGTGCTGGCCGCATGCTGCTGGGCAGCGAGGGCACTTCCGAGGAGAATGCATGAAATAGCGAGCGGGAGCGTTCTCAGCCGAAAAGCCTCGATCCAGGCACGCCGCTTAGTACTTACTGACATCCTTTGTTGATGCAGGTTATTTCATCTTCGGAGCAGCGGACTTGATTGCATCGGAAGCAAAGTCAGCATATTTCTCAAAGTTTTTATTGAACTGTCCGGCCAGGTTATTGGCCTGTGCGTCGTAGGCAGCGGTATCTTTCCAGGCACCACGCGGAGCGAGGATTTCGGAAGGTACGCCCGGGCACTCAGCGGGGATGTTCAGTCCGAATACTTCATCTTTATTGTACTGGACATTGGTCAGCTTGCCTTCGAGGGCAGCAGTCAGCAGGGCACGGGTATGTGGCAGGCTGATCCGTGATCCAGTGCCGTATGCACCACCGATCCATCCGGTATTGACGAGCCATACATTGACGTCGGAATTAGCATCGAGCTTTTCTCCGAGCAGCTCGGCATATTTAGTAGGATGAAGCGGCAGGAATACCTGTCCGAAGCAGGCGGAGAACGTAGATTGTGGCTCTGTGACTCCGGCTTCGGTTCCGGCTACCTTGGCGGTATATCCGGAAAGGAAAAAGTACATGGCCTGCTCCTTGGTCAGCTTAGAGATTGGAGGCAGTACCCCGAAAGCATCGGCGGTAAGGAAAAATATATTTTTCAGATTGCTGCCAACGGAGTGTTCGAGGGCATTATCGATGAAGTTCAGGGGATAGGCTGCGCGGGTATTTTCGGTTTTGGATTTATCGTGGAAATCAATTTCGCGTGTGCCATCAATGAAGTTGATGTTTTCTGCCAATGCTCCGAATTTGATGGCATTGTAAATCTGCGGCTCTCTTTCTTTGGAAAGGTCAATGACCTTGGCATAGCATCCGCCTTCAAAGTTGAAGATGTTGTTCTGATTGTCCCATCCGTGCTCGTCATCACCGATGAGGGCGCGGTTGGGATCGGAAGACAGGGTAGTTTTTCCGGTACCGGAAAGTCCGAAGAATATAGCGGTATCACCATCCTTGCCGAGATTGGCCGAGCAGTGCATGGATAATACGTTATGGAAATGCGGGAGGACAAAGTTCAGGACGGAAAATATCCCTTTTTTGATTTCTCCGGTATAACCGGAACCTCCGATGAGGATAATTTTTTTCGCGAAGGAAACGATCGTGAAGTTCGCCTGGCGGATACCGTCGCGTTGCGGATCGGCTTCAAAAGATGGGGCGGCGAGGATTCTCCACTCCGGATGAATAGATTCCAGCTCCTCGGCAGTAGGGCGGAGAAACATGTTATTGGCAAACAGATTCTGATAGGCGCTTTCGGTTACAATACGAATATTGAGGCGATACTCAGCCATAGCACAGGCGTAGGCATCGCGGACAAACAGCTCATCTTTGGCATCGAGATGCTCGATGACGCGGGCAAGCAGAGCTTCAAATTTATCTTCTTCGAGGCGATTGTTCACCTCTCCCCACCATACGCTTTCGCGGGTGAGATCATCAGCGACGACGAATTTATCTTTAGGAGAGCGGCCAGTAAATTTTCCGGTATCGGCGGCTAAAGCGCCATTATCGCAGAGTGCGCCTTCACCCCGGCGGAGTGCCTGCTCCACCAGCTCGGCGGGCGTGAGCTGCCAGAAGATTTTCCCTTTAGGATTTAATCCTATTTCCTGCAAAGCAGACTGCTTTTGATCTACCATTGTTTCAAACATCTTGTTGCCTAACGCTAAATGAAATTGAAGTGCAAAGATACTGTTTCAGTGCGGATGGCTCAAAAAGATCAGGGAGGAATTTCAGGAGGAAGCTATAAAAACAAACGTCCCTGCAATGCTACTTGACAGGGACGTTGTGGTTAAAAACCAATAATTAACAGTATGCTACAAAATGTATAGCCTGGTGAAAATAGATACTCTTAGTAGAGGTATCCATGAAATGTTATGCAAAGCAGGTGCTAAAAACGTTAGAAACCAAATCCCTAAATTGATGAGGATGTAAGGTTTATACAAAAAATGTGCTTGATGATATGGCTGGTGTATATTTTATGAACATTGCTCATAAAATTATGCCTAAAGCTTATGTAAGATTAGGATCAAAGTCCTATATCTGCGGTGGTAGCGGGGCAGGATAGATGAGGCGGAAAATTCCGATGCCGATCAAGGCTCCGGCGGAGTTGGCGATGACATCGTTAAATTCCATGGAGCGCTCTGTGAATACAAATCCCTGGAGTAGCTCTATGAGGATGCCGTATGCGACGCCGCCGATAAACGCATATCGTATTGCTTTGTGCTGAAGGCCAGGCAGGAGATATTGCTTGCGCAGTCCGCTGCTCCACAGAAAAGTAAAGAGCGCATAGACGAAGGCATGGGCTGCTTTATCGAAAGTCAGCAGGCTCCAGAGGCTGAGATTCGGGAAGCCCGAACCCGGGAGTCCACACAGCAGCGCGACGATCCCTGCCCAGAGGATGGGGAAAACAAGGAATCTCCATTGCAGGAGCATCAATGAGCGAGAATAGTTTAGGCGAC
>JBBRLW010000249.1:0-4104 GCA_038231115.1 Bacteroidia bacterium | reverse complement strand
GGGAGCATGGCGAAGAGGTTCCGGATGTGTGTAAAGAGTCCGGTATAGGTGGCGGGATTGGATCGGGGCGTGCGTCCGATGGGGGACTGGTCAATTTCGATGACTTTATCGAGGTTATCTATGCCTTCCATAGAGGTATAAGGCATGGAGGGTGCCCCGCTCCGGTAGAAGTGGCGCTTTAACACAGGATAGAGGGTATCGGAGATGAGCGTTGATTTTCCGCTACCGGATACGCCTGTAACACAGCATAAAGTTCCGAGGGGAATCTTCATGGTGACGTTGCGGAGGTTGTGTCCGGTGGCTCCGATGATGGTGAGGTAATCTCCGTTGCCTTCGCGGTGGGCATCGGGCATGGAAATCTCCAGCTCTCCGGTGATGTATTTGGCGGTGACGGAGGACGGATCGGCGATGAGATCGGCGGGAGCGCCCTGAGCGACGATTTTTCCACCGTGAATGCCTGCACCGGGTCCGATGTCGACGACATAATCGGACTCCATGATCATATCCTTGTCATGCTCTACTACGATGACTGTGTTACCAATATCGCGGAGGTTTTTCAGTGCTTTGATGAGGCGGACGTTATCGCGCTGATGGAGTCCGATGCTTGGCTCATCGAGGATATATGTTACATTGATGAGCTGGGATCCGATTTGTGTTGCGAGACGGATACGTTGTGCTTCTCCACCGGAGAGGGTGAATGAGGCTCTGTTAAGATTCAGATAATCAAGTCCGACGTTGAGTAGAAATTGCGTCCGGGTACTGATTTCCTTGACGACTTCGGTCGCAATGAGGCTGCGGCGGGCATCGAATGTTTTTTCAGCGCTGATGATCCATTTGTAAAAGTCATCGAGCTGCATCAGGGAGGCTTCTCCGATGTGCTTGTTATCGACTTTGAAGTAGAGGGCTTCGTCCTTGAGGCGGAATCCCTTACAGTCGGGGCAATCGGCTAATCTGCCGAAGCTCTCGAGCGTTTCCTTCAGCGCCTGGGTTCCGGTTTTTCCCATGACGACGCTCTCGAAGTATTTGATGAGTCCCTCGTTGCTGTGCTTGTAGTCGCTGTAATTGTATTCGATTTTCAGATCGTCCTCGGCGCCGTATAGGAGTTCCTGGATACCATCCTCGGGGATTTTGTTGATGGGATCGGTGATTTTGAACTTATGCTTTTTGGCGATGGCCTTGAAGACGGCGAGGTTCCAGTTGTCTATTTCTTTGCCGAGGGGCGCGATCGCTCCGTTTTTAATGCTGATTGATTTATCAGGGAAAAGGTCATCCATTTCAAACTGGTAGGTGAATCCCATGCCGCGGCAGGTAGGGCACCATCCATAGGGAGAGTTGAAGGAGAAGGAATTGGGCTGAGGCTCTTCATAAGAAATGCCGGACTCGGGGCACATGAGGTTCCGGCTGAAGAACTGTTCTTTGGGATCTTTGCCTTCCATCTCGAGGATAGACATAATTCCTTTTCCGAGCTTGAGGGCGAGATCGACTGATCCGCGGAGGCGCTGAATGGTATTTTCTCCGACCTTGATGCGATCGATAACGAGCTCAATATCATGGATCTTGTAGCGGGTGAGCTGCATTTTGGGGACAATTTCCATGACCTCTCCATCGATGCGGACGCGGGTATATCCCTGCTTCTGGAGCTGCTCGAACAGCTCGCGATAATGTCCCTTGCGGCGCTTGACGAGCTGTGCCAGCACATAGACGGATAGTCCATCGAAGCGGCTGGTGATAATTTCCATGATCTGGTCATCGGTGAATTTGACCATCATTTTTCCGGTGGCTGAGGAATAGGCATCGGAGGCGCGGGCATAGAGGAGCCGCAGAAAATCGTATATCTCGGTGATTGTTCCTACGGTTGAGCGGGGATTGCGGTTGACGGTTTTCTGCTCAATGGATATGACGGGACTGAGTCCGTTGATTTTGTCGACTTCGGGACGTTCCATGCCTCCGAGGAACTGGCGCGCGTAGGCAGAGAAGGTCTCCATGTAGCGGCGCTGACCTTCGGCGTAGATGGTATCGAAGGCGAGGGATGATTTACCCGATCCGGAAAGTCCGGTGAAGCAGATGAGCTTATTACGCGGAATGGAGATGTCCACGTTTTTGAGATTGTGCTCTCTGGCGCCATATACATCGATAGAACCGTCTTCTGCGTTGGCATGGGCGACGGTATCGGGTTCAGAATCAGGCATGCGGAACATGTCTCTGTCTTCGGCAATGGCCGTTGATTTCGCTCTTCCTTTGGAAGCTTTGGCTGCGGGTTTAGCTTCAGAGCCATTAATTGGGGATGATTTTCCTTTCAAAATATACGCCTTCGTCGCGGTGAGGTGCGAGGAACACTAAGGCTTTGCAAAGTTCGGGCAAAGGGAAGGGAAATCAGTGAAAAGTTAAGCGGAAGTGTCAAGTAAAGTATAGATGAGGTAGGGTCGGCATTGGGTTGTGCAGGGTTGAAATTGGGTCGTGCAGGGTTTCTACGAACGGATATATTGCGTACGCTTAGAGCTTTTCCTGATTACTACATATATCAGATAAAGGATTTGCAAAAATAAATATCCATTCGGCAATGTTTGTAGTTGAGTCAGCTGCTTTTATCATAATTATCAGTAAAATTCGTAGTAATAAGTTCTTCTAAAGTATTTGAGTTTGCCGTTCTCTCCCCGACCGTTGACTCCATCAACGTAGTCAATTAGATTCGTATTTTTCCTGTAATGAATTGTTATTTCAGCTGGTGGCTGTCCGTACCATACACGATACAATCAAAAGATTTTTCCTGTAATGAATTGTTATTTCAGGCCTCAATTGGTCATCAAAACAGAGAGTTACCGGCAAATTATTCTTAAAAGTAATATATCTAAAATAATAAGAATTTATACCATTTATAAACCGAGGATATTTTACTATGACAAGGCTGATCTTATTTTCTTTATCATAGTGGACTTCAAAAGCTGGAGTTTGATCCGGATTCTTTTTACTATCTTGATAAACTCTCTCGCCATCAAAATACTTTACCCTGTGAACTGAATCATACCTGATATATCTACGATATATCATATAGGGCTTAAGTATAGGAATATCGTCTAAATTAGATGTTTCTGTTCCATGAAAAAACTCATAGGTTATCGAGGTATCCGTCTCGTAGTCCCTACGTCCTGATGGCCCACCTCCACGAGACTCTAAATATCCCCTTTTGCCATTTAGGGAATCATAACAGTAAATATCACTTGAATCATGTTTCTGTTTATCATAGCTATTCTCATATCGCCTGATCAAATGATAGTATATTCTGTCTTTGGAAATTTCACGCTCAAGAATCTTATTTGTAATTCTGTCCGAACGGTACAAACAGTTCACATCGTGTCCAATACCAAAGAAATTCCTGACGTATTTATGGGAATACACCCGATTCTCCCACATCATTGGATTACCAAGGCAATCATAACTGTAGGTAGTAGAATCATGAAACATGTTAAGGTTACTGACCTTGCCATTCTCTTTGAAAGCACAATCTTCCACAAGCAGTTCTCTCGTTTGCGCGCTTGTATCTGAAATGGAATCTATGATATCAAAGGAATTTTTACAATACTTCAAATGATACTTTAAAGCCTGTCCTTCAGTGATGACCACAGCTGTGAAAATCAATTCAGGATCATAACGACTTTCTCGGATCAGGGGGACAGAATGAAGTATGTCTGAATATTTACATGTAAAAACACTGTCCCAATTGACCTGAGCGGCGCAGGGGGAGATAGATATCTGGCATAACAGAATTAGTAACAATAGCGGGCGAGATATTTTATTGGTTTCCATGTTATTGATGTGTTATAAATAGGATGAGTGTTTGGTTTTACATCAGGGTTACAGCTGATTCTCATTTAAGCATATATCATACCCATACAAATCCTGATAAAAAGCGTTTTGTCAGGCTTTATATGGGTATGTTGTTGTAGCGTTTCCTGAGGAGATAAGGTGCGGGTATCAGGCGGCAGGCTGAATGAGCTTTTTGAGTACGGAGATGGTGTGATCTACTTCGGCGAGGGTGTTGTGCTTGCCGAAGCTGAAGCGGACGGAGGCGTGTCCGTCCGGGATATGCATCTGCTGCAGGACATG
>JBBRLW010000248.1:0-4133 GCA_038231115.1 Bacteroidia bacterium | reverse complement strand
GTAAGATCGTAAGAATATCCGATCTGGACGGCATCCTTCTTAATTCCGATCATTGCTGCCAGGGCATCCGAGTTCGGACGCGTTTGACGGTACCATAATCCGGCTACGAAGTAATTTTTTTGCAGGTAGGCCCCGAAATTCACCTGAGTGAACTGTGCCTGGCGCTGGAAGAGGATATTCGGAGAGATGAATGTGGTCGGCTCTCTTTTCCAGTTATCAATCGGAATGCTCATCCCGAAATGTGCCGTGTACTTACGCGGAAGTACGGAGCGTGGGTTTCCGAAGAAAGATTGTGATGGCTCAATGATATGGTGAACGGCTACTCCGAAGTAGTACTTCTTCGTAAACCCGAGCAATCCGGCAGAAAAGTCCGGAATAAAGTCCGTACGCTCAACACCTCTGGAAGGGAGCGACTCAGCCGTAGTAGATCCCGGGCGGATACCTGCTTTCGGGTCAATCTGATCGGCGAAGATCAGCTTAGAAAAGTCGATACTGCGCTGAAATGCAGCAGCTTGCAGGGAAGGCTTCAAGATGAAATAATCATCCTTTGAATTATCTCTTAAACGTAGATCGTAGGAGTATGCAGCAGATACATAAGTAGTGGAAAGGCGGCCATCTCCGGCAGCATCTCTCCAAACCTGTGCACCGATACCTCCACCGATACCGTCAAAGTGCTGATCGTAAGAGGCAGCGTAGGTAACGAATGCACCGGATACGCTTGGCCACTGATTACGGTAGTTCAGGGAAAAGCGCGGACCCTGAGCCGTCCCTGCAAACGCAGGATTCGTGTATAGCTTATTGGCAAAGAACTGAGTAAACTCAGGATCCTGTGCCTTCAGCTCAGCCGTTCCCAGTACTATAAGTACTACGAGTGTGGCAATTCTCTTCATTTCAACAATCATAAATCTTTTAAAGCAGGTTACAATTTTAATATATTCTGGTCGTTATTTCAGCACATTATGCTTGAAATCTTGCGGTCGCAATTTGATAGCATTAAATTTGTTATAAGCTGTATGGCTATGAAACGAAACTTTATACTACTTATTGTCCCCTTTATAATTTTATCTCTTGTCCAGAATGTTTCGGCTCAAAAAGCTACGCATCACAGACAAATAGAATGGCAAATTACTAAAAACTTCACGAATTCGTATGCGGAAGTAGCAAATATTTTGAATCTGAAATCTAACCGGCGCTATGCTGCCGCGCCGATTTTGCCAGAGCTTAGGGAAAATATACTGCTCGGAAATGAAGCGCTTATTGATCAGCATTTTGCCAATCCGCAGTATGCCGAAGTTTCGGATTCCTCCGTGCAGCCTGACTTCCTCCTGAGCCTGCTTACAGAAGAAATGTCCCGCCCGCAATTCCACATCGGATCGGCAGCAGGCCATCCGGTCATTAGCCTGACATTGGTTCCCCTCCGCAAGAACACGCAGAACGGGCATCTCGAAAAGCTTATCAGCTACGATGTAATTGTTACCACCCAGCCAATCCCCTACCACGCTTCACGCGCAGGTAAAGGACTAAACAAGACCGGATTCCCCAGTTCTGTCCTTGCTTCCGGTGACTGGTATAAAATGGGACTTAAAGGTACCGGAGTCTATAGGCTCAGCTATACAGATTTGAAGAACATGGGACTCAATCCCGCTTCCATTACCAAGAAATCGCTTAAAATATACGGACATACCGGAGGTACGCTTCCGGAACTCAACTATATCAAAAGAGACTCGGATCTGGTAGAAAATGCGATTTTCGTTTCTGGTGATGCCTCAGCTACTTTCGGTCAGGATGATTATATCCTCTTCTATGCCCATGATGCCGATGCCTGGAAATACTCCGGCGGCGACCGGCATTTTCACCATAACCGGAACGTGTATAGCGACTCCACGTATCTCTATCTTAGTTACGGACAGGGAGATGGAAAACGGATCAGTCCTGCAGCTTCTGGCCTGTCCTCTCAGAAAGATATCTACTCCTTTGATGCCTACGCCTTCCATGAGCTGGATCAGTCAACGGACATTAATACGACAGTCAAATCAGGACGCGATCGCTTTGGAGAAGTCTTCGACAAGCATACGAGCTATGATCTGGATCTCAAATTTCCGCTGAGAGATAACTCCCAGGCAGTCTGGATGCAATATTTTGTAGGTACCCGGACCTTTTCCGACGCCAGTTTCGATGTATCAGCCAATAATAATCCGGTAGGTACCATCAAAACGGAAGGCGCCTGCTTTGACGGGCTTTTCTGCTATTACGCTTTCCAGAAGAAAGATTCCATGCAATTCAATGCCTCCGGAACGGATATTACCATCAACCTTAGCTTCAACAAGCCGGGTAATGCAAGCGTGGCTTTCCTGAACTATATTGAGCTGAATGCACGCTCCTTCCTCAAGATGGGCAGCGGACAGTTCACCTTCCGTGATGCGCGTTCCGTATCTAAAGGAAATAATGGAGCCTTTCACATCAGCAATGCCAATAGCACTGCCCAGATATGGGATGTAACGGATCAGCACAATATCCATAGTACCTCAGGTGCGCTCAACGGATCAGAATACGTTTTCACCGCGCCTCTGGATACGCTGAGAGAATATCTCGCATTTGATGGATCAGATTATATCAGCATTGCTACAGCCAGCAAGATTCCGAATCAGGATCTGCATGGCATAGACCAGCCGGATATGGTGATCCTGGCCTATCCCGATTTTGTCCAGGCGGCACAGAAGCTCGCGCTTTTCCATCAGCAAACTGATGGCTATAAAGTCGCTATCGTTACGCCACAAATGATATACAATGAGTTCTCTTCGGGAGCTCAGGACCTCTCCGCGCTCAGAGATTTCATGCGGATGCTCTACAAACGTCAGCTGGCTGATGCTTCCCTTAACAAATTCCGATACCTGCTCCTAATGGGCGCGGCTTCCTATGACTATAAAAACTACGTTGCCGGAAATTCGAATCTCATTCCCACTTTTGAGTCCGTAGAGTCCACTACCCTGCTTGGCTCATATTGCTCGGATGATTATTATGCACTTCTGGATGAGGCAGAGGGAAATATGGAGTCTGATCTGGATTTGCTGGATATTTCCGTTGGACGTTTCCCCGTAAGAACAGCTGCCTCGGCCATGCAGATGGTTGAGAAATCCATCCGATATACGGATGCCAACTCCATGCGTGACTGGCGCAATACGATCGCTTATACAGCTGATGATGAAGATGGTAACGATTATCTTAATTATGATGAGAATCTGATAGACCGGTACATCTACAAACAGCTTCCGGTGTATAACGTACAGAAAATATATCTGGATGCCTTCAAGCAGCAATCTACCCTCAACGGAGCGCGCTATCCGGATGCGTATGCGGCTATCAGCAACCGTATCAACAAGGGATGCCTCGTATTCACCTATACAGGTCACGGCGGTGAATTAGGACTCGCACATGAGCGCGTCATTGACATTGACGGTATCAACTCCTGGAGTAATCAGTATGCCATGCCGCTCTTTGTGACAGCAACCTGTGAGTTCAGCCGCTTTGATGATCCACAGCGTGTTTCTGCCGGAGAGCTGACTTTCCTGAATCCCAAAGGAGGCGCCATTGCCATGATGACGACCACACGCGCCGTACTTTCCTCTGGAAATGCGATACTATCTGATAATCTGTTTAAAGATCAGATGTTCCGCATTGTAGATGGAAAGCCTCAGACGATGGGAGATATTTTCCGTCAGGGTAAAAATGAAACTGGCCCGGGTGGAAACGCACGTAACTTCACCTTCCTCGGTGATCCAGCTCTGCGATTAGCCATACCGCGCGATACGGTTGTTACCTCGACTGTCAACGGAGACAGCACAGATATCAAATCAACCGATACGCTCAGAGCATTGACGCACATCACCATAAAAGGATACATTGCTGACCGTGTAACGGGAGCTAAAAATACGTCCTTTACCGGAACCGTTTATCCAACCATCTATGACAAATACCGCTGGTACACAACACTCGCCAATGATGTAGGTCCTGATGGAAGCTATAAGGATAGCTTCAAAATGCAGAATAACATCATCTATAAAGGACAGGCAAGCGTAAAAAACGGAGAATTTGAGTTCAGCTTTGTAGTGCCCAAAGATGTAAGCTATACCTTT
>JBBRLW010000247.1:0-4145 GCA_038231115.1 Bacteroidia bacterium | reverse complement strand
TAGAAGATTTTATGAAGCCTGAGCGTGTTGTAATCGGAACAACCTCTCCAAAAGCTAAAGAAGCTATGGAGCGCCTGTATGCTCCATTTGTCCGCCAGGGAAATCCTCTGGTATTTATGGATGAGCGCTCTGCCGAGATGACAAAATACGCGGCGAACGCATTCCTGGCCACTAAAATTACATTCATGAATGAAATTGCCAATCTATGCGAAAGGGTAGGAGCTAATGTGGACGATATCCGTCGTGGCATCGGATCTGATTCCCGCATCGGAAAACGATTCCTTTTTGCAGGCATCGGATATGGAGGAAGCTGTTTCCCTAAGGATGTGCAGGCTTTATATCATACTGCCCGCCAGTACGATTATGATTTTCAGATACTTTCATCAGTTATGCAGGTAAATGAACTTCAAAAGCTGCATCTGCTCCCTAAATTGAAAGCATACTTTGATGGTAATCTTGCGGGTAAGAAGATTGGAATATGGGGACTGGCATTCAAGCCTCATACAGATGATATTCGGGAAGCTCCGGCGCTCGAAAATATCAGCCAGCTGCTTGCTGAAGGCTGCACCATTTCCGCTTATGATCCTGAGGCTATGGAAAACGTCAAACGAATTTTTGGAGATAAGGTCCATTTTGCAAATGACCAGTACGAAGCCATTCAGGATGCAGATGTCCTCGTTATTATGACGGAGTGGCCTGTATTCCGGACCCCGGACTTCGATAAAATTACTCGGCTGTTAAAAACCAAAGTCATTTTTGATGGTCGCAATCTGTTTGAATCGCACGAAATGTCCGATTTAGGTTTTCACTATGAATCTGTTGGCCGTCAGCCAGTGCGTTCAGCAATCTCTACCGAAGCACATAGTGTTTCAGGCAACTAAAATATGTCAATAAAAGAAAGAGTTTTAATAACAGGGGGAGCCGGATTTCTTGGCTCACATCTATGCGACCGTTTTATTCGTGAAGGATATCATGTAATCGCTATGGATAATCTCCTGACGGGCAATATCAATAATATATCCCATCTGTTTAAGCTGGAAAACTTTGAGTTCTATCATCATGATGTCTCCAAGTTTGTCCATGTCCCGGGGGAGCTAAAATATATCCTGCATTTTGCCTCGCCTGCCAGTCCGATAGATTACCTGAAGATGCCCATTCAGACGATGAAAGTGGGATCGTTGGGTACACATAATCTCTTGGGATTAGCCAAGGCAAAGAATGCGCGTATCCTTGTAGCTTCTACCAGCGAAGTCTATGGAGATCCGCATGTACACCCACAGCAGGAAGAATATTGGGGAAATGTAAATCCGATTGGTCCACGTGGTGTATATGATGAGGCCAAGCGCTTTCAGGAAGCTATTACGATGGCTTACCATCGTTTTCATGATCTGGAGACGCGTATAGTACGCATTTTTAATACCTATGGAACGCGTATGCGCCTTGATGATGGCCGTGCCCTTCCAACCTTTATGGCACAGGCTCTACGCGGCGAAGATATTACAGTCTATGGAGATGGCTCCCAAACGCGCTCTTTCTGCTATGTGGATGACCTTGTGGAAGGAATCTATCGTTTATTGATGAGCGATTATTCTCTGCCGGTGAATATTGGCAATCCGGAAGAGATCACGATCAAACAGTTTGCAGAAGAAATTATCCGCCTTACGGGTGCACGCGGGAAAATTATCTATGAACCGCTCCCTACGGACGATCCGCAACAGCGCCAGCCGGATATAACCAAAGCATTTGATTTGCTTAAGTGGACACCAAAAGTAGGTAGAGCGGAAGGACTTGAGGTAACTCTCAATTATTTCCAGCAATTGCCCGAGTTCAAAAGATAGCTTAAGAGATGTCAATATATATCCATCCCTCGGCAATAGTAGATGAAGGCGCTGATTTAGGCGATGGAACCAAAGTCTGGCATTTTTCCCATATAATGCCAGACGTTCAATGCGGCGAGCGCTGCAATATCGGACAGAATGTGTTTATAGCCAATGGAGTCAGGCTCGGCAATGGAGTCAAGATTCAGAATAATGTCAGCCTCTACACAGGCGTTGTATGTGAAGATGACGTTTTCCTCGGCCCCAGCATGGTATTTACGAATGTAATGAATCCCCGTGCATTCATTGAGCGCAAAACCGAGTATCGAGAAACAATTATCAGGCAGGGCGCATCCGTAGGAGCTAATGCAACGATAGTTTGTGGAAACGAAATAGGAAGATATAGCTTCATAGGAGCAGGCTCGGTTGTAACGCGACCGGTACCAGATTTTGCCTTGGTATATGGAAATCCTGCGAAAATTCATTCTTATGTATCCCGCTATGGACATAAGCTCCAATTTGATGTGGAAGGCAAAGCACTCTGTCCCGAAACAGGCGAGCAGTACGAGAAGAAAAATCATAAAATTATACTCAGCTCAGAACTCAGCTGAACAATAAATAAGTAGGAATGGCAAAAATTTTAGTCACCGGAGGAACAGGATACATCGGATCTCATACAGTAGTAGAGTTAATTCAGTCCGGATATGAGGTCATCATTATAGACAGCCTTAAAAACTCCTATATTCAGGTGCTAGACGGCATTGAAAGAATCACCGGAAGCCGGCCTGAATTTATTAAGATTGATTTGACTGATTATCAGTCGCTTGATATGTTTTTCAACGCTAATTCCGATATAGAGGGCATTATCCACTTTGCAGCACTAAAGGCCGTCGGAGAGTCCGTAGCGAATCCAATTGACTATTACCACACCAATATTACCGGACTTCTGAACCTCATTCAGTGCTGCCGAAAATACAATATCAATAATTTCGTGTTTTCTTCCTCCTGTACGGTTTACGGACAGCCTGATACACTTCCGGTTAAGGAAACTTCTCCGGTCATAAAGCCTGAATCCCCTTATGGGAATACCAAGCGGATCTGTGAAGAAATTCTGGAAGATTGCTCCAAAGCGTATCGCCTGAAAAATATCAGCCTTCGATATTTCAATCCGATTGGTGCACATGAGTCTGCCAATATCGGTGAGCTGCCCATTGGAGCGCCAAATAATCTCGTTCCGATTGTAACTCAGGTCGCTGCCGGACTGCGCGAGAAGCTTACAGTATATGGCAATGATTATCCTACTCCGGATGGAACATGTATCCGGGATTATATCCATGTTGTAGATCTGGCTAAGGCGCACGTTATTGCCCTCAGACGCATTCTGGAAAATAAAACCAAATCCGATTGCGAGTATTTCAACCTCGGAACGGGCAATGGATTTAGCGTTTTGCAGGTGATTGAGTCCTTTGAACGTAATTCCGGTATGAAGCTGAACTACGTCATCGGTGAGCGACGCCCAGGGGACGTTATAGAAATATACGCGGATACTTCGTTCGCTAACAATGAGTTGGGATGGAGAGCAGAGGAATCGCTGGACTCTATGGTATCCTCCTCCTGGAAATGGCAGCAGCGCTTGCCTGAGCTGTATCCGGATTTGTAGTTAAGTGAATGAACGAATTTCAAATTTCTCCTGAGAATGAAGAACTTCTAACGCTCGACGACGCAAAGTTCATTTTCGACCAAGCTGAGAAACAGTTAAAAATTAGTTTGGAGACGGGTCAAACCATTGTTACCCGTACAATTATTCTACTTACCATAAGTGTTGGATTACTCACATCACTTTCAGGGAATATTGCTCAGAATTGGAACAAGAGTGGTTGGACTGATCTCTTCACTCGGAGTTCTGTTCTTATTGATGTATATCTAATCGCTATAGTGTTATATCTCGCAAAGAACATCGTGAGCCATAACTATATGGAATATGGTAGTGAGCCTAAAGATCTCTTACATAATCACTATGTAGAAAAGTATAAATATAATAGTGAGGAAAGAATCAGATATTATTACCTGAGTGAAGCCAAAGAGTATCAAAAGAGGATTACTTACAATCAGAAAGGTAACAGCATAAGGTGGAAGCAATTTGGAAATGCACTATATGCTATTCTCCTCATACCAATTATATCAACCGTAGTTTACTCGCTAATATATCTGCTGTAATCAACATCGCTGTGGCTGGACCTTATCACAACTTAATGAGGGCGCAGTACACTCTTACTCGTATCCGGCTTTGGTGGAATGGCCTTCGACTTTTCAGTGTTTTTATTCTTC
>JBBRLW010000246.1:0-4145 GCA_038231115.1 Bacteroidia bacterium | reverse complement strand
TTTGAGGATCCTGTAAGGTAAACCCAGCTCCTCAATAAGTCCGGCCACGTAATTTTTCATCTCCTCGAGGCGTGCGTATGATTTTTCGGGATGTTCGATGATCACAATCTCTACTTTATCAAACTGATGCAGGCGATTAAGTCCGCGAACATCTTTCCCATAAGATCCGGCTTCTCTACGGAAGCAGGGAGTATAAGCAGTCATTTTAATCGGAAATTGTGACTCCTGCACAATCACATCGCGATAGAGATTGGTGAGGGGAACTTCTGCCGTAGGAATCATATAAAGATTGTCGCGCTCGGCAAAGTACATCTGACCCTCTTTGTCGGGCAGCTGACCTGTACCGCGTCCGCTGTCTTCGTTAACCATAATAGGAGGTTCAAACTCTTCAAATCCGGCAGCGATGGCCTTCTCCAGGAAATAGTTAATCAGTGCCCGCTGGAGACGTGCGCCCTTTCCGCGATATACCGGAAAGCCTGCTCCGGTGATTTTATTGCCCAGCTCAAAGTCGATGAGATTATATTTTGAGCACAGATCCCAATGCGGGACAGCGCCTTCGTAGAGCTTTACTTCTGGTGCGTTTTCATGGATGGTTTCATTTTCTTCCATACCATATCCATGTGGTACGGAGTCATGCGGAGTATTGGGCAATTGATACAGGACCGCCTGCAATTCCTGCTCGGATTGCTCCATCTGGACTTTCAATCCGGCAATCTGATCCTTTAGCACTACGGTCTGAGTTTTGGCTTCTTCGGCTTCTTCCTTTTTTCCGGATTGCATCAACTGGCCTATCTGCCTGGCGAGCTGATTGCTCTCCGCCTCAAGCTCAACAAGCTCACGCACTACTTCACGGCGCTACTGGTCAAACAGAAGGGCACAATCCACGAGGTGTTCGGCATCCTTGAGTCCGCGGCGGCGTGCCAGACGCTGGAGTGCTTCTTCTCTAAATTCGCGTAAATAGGATATTTGTAGCATAATTTGTGTTCTGAATCAATTGTGGCGCGAAGTTAGGAATTATAAGGAAGCAAGCACTTCGGAGAATCTGATAAAACCTGATTCCGCTATAAAGGCTTATTTTCGTATTATGAAGAATCAATTGAAAAGCACACTTATATCCGGACTAATCCTCGTGTTGCCGCTGGGGCTACTGGCAGGGAACAGCGAGCGCATCAAAGAAAGCGAGGTGCCTGTGAACATTGTTTCCGGGTTTAAGAAGCTACATCCGGATGCGGATGGTCTCCGCTGGAAGCTGAATGAGGATAAATCATATTCGGCCATCTATCTGGAGAAAAAGCGGGAATTTGAGAGCCATTACTCAGCGGATGGTACCTGGCAATACTCGGAGCATCCAGTGGATTATGAAGATATTCCGCGCCTGACTAAAAATGCGTATAAATTATCAGACTACAAGGACAATAAAGTCATTGAGGCAACGCGGGTTTATAGCGAGAAATTTCCGGAGGCATACGGATTCAAAAACAAGTCCCATGGAAAAGTGATGGTGGTCTGGATTACAGCCGAGGGTCATATTGTCAAGGAAATGCAGATGGAGTAGCATCGGCATCCAAGTATGTGATTGCTACATATTTACAACAGAAAAGCCGGATGAATATGTATATTCATCCGGCTTTTCTGTGTAAGGTAATGATTATTAATAATCTATAAAATTCCGAGCTTCTTCTTGACCTGAGGTGTAATATCATCAGACTCCTGAGCGTAAACAACTACACCCATAGAAGTATCGAAGATATAGGCGTATTTGCCTTCCGCAGCTACCGCTTTGATGGCAACATCCATTTTCTCTACAATAGGCTTCATCAGGGATTCCTGCTGCTTGGTAAAGTCCTCGTTGGCAGTTACCTGAAACTTCTGGATGCGCTCCTGAAGCTGCTTCAGCTCTTCCTCTTTTGTGGCGACAATAGCTTTAGAGGCTTTGGCATCGTCACGCATTTGGAGATAAGCGTTGTATTTTGTTTCAAACTCTTTTTTGAGTTCATTCTGCTGATCTTCAAGCTGTTTTCCGAAGACTTCCAGCTTCTTCTTGGCTTCGGCAACCACAGGCATTTTGGAAATTACTTCCTGCTTGTTGATGTGGCCGAGTTTCATCTGCGCCATAGCGCCCATCGGGAGAAGCATTAATGCTGATAGTCCAAGTCTGGCAAATAGTTTCATATCTGTATTTGTATTGTTTGCTGTTTGTTGAAATAATTATAGCTGAAATCAGTGTCATCTACCGAGGTGGCTGCGGAGGCGCTCCGCCCGGAGGCATAGCACCCGGAGGCTGACCGCCCTGCGGCTGTCCATTATTGGGAGAAGACTGCTGTCCGTTATTGGAATTGATTTGTGGCTGAATCTGTGGCTGCCCATTGACATTCACATCCGGCCTGACAAGCTCATTGGCTTTATTCATTATCTTCTGTCCGGTCGTTTTTTTCTGACCCGGCTTGTTCGGATCTTCTTTTCCGCCTACACCGAGGATTTCAAGTACTTCATCCGAGCGGTCATATTTGGCATTGGACACAAGCATGGTTACGCCTCCGGCTTTATCAAAGATAAAATCCTGATTATTCTCCTTGGCTACACGCTGAACGGCATCGAATACCTTATCCTGAATGGGCTTGATGAGGGTTGTCCTTTTTTTGAAGACTTCACCATCGGGACCAAATTTATCCTTTTTGAACTGATCGTACTCTTTCTGCTTGAGGGAAATTTCCTCTTCGCGCTTTTTCTTGGAGTCCTCGGGAAGCAGGACAAACTCCGCTTCATAGGATTGTTTCATTTTATCCAGCTCATCCTTGAGGCGGATAAGCTCTTTTTTAAAGCCATCAGCGGCATCATCGAGCTGCTTTTGCGCGGAACGATACTCAGGCAATTGCTCGAGAATATACTCGGAGTCCACATAAGAAAACTTCTGTGCAGAGGCCTGCTGTATCCCCGCTAAGGAAAGCATTCCGGAAATTAGTATGTACCTGACTGTTTTGATGGCTATTAATCCTTAACAAGGTGCTGAATAGGCATATTGTTAAAACGGTGCCAAAGATAGGAAAAATTTTTTGAGGACATTCCGCAGGCCGAGGAAGGTAAAAAAGCCCTGGCATACAGAATCCCTACAGAATCATCTGCTAATTTGCGGCAGAATATCAGCTTATGAAAGTTCTATTGGTAGAAGATGAGCGGGAGCTATCGGATGCTATTGCGGCCTATCTGCGCGATAACGGACATATATGCGAGGAGGTATCGGAGTTTTACGCTGCCTTGGATAAGATTTCCACGTATGAGTACGACTGCATGCTGCTTGACCTGACGATTCCGGGCGGACATGGCCTGGAACTGATGGCTCATGCGCGAAACATAGGAAGTACCGCAGGTATAATCATCATTACGGCGCGTGGAAGCGTTGAGGATAAAGTCAATGGACTCAATACAGGGGCAGATGACTATCTGGCCAAGCCCTTTCACTTATCGGAGCTACACGCACGGATGCAGTCCCTGGTGCGGAGAAAGCAACAGGGCGGCATTCCGGAAATCCGCATAGAAAATTTGACACTATATCCGGAAAACTATGAGCTGCAAATAGATAACAGTCCGGTGGATCTGACCCGTAAAGAGTTTGATCTGCTGCTGTATTTTGTCCATAATAAAGGCAGGGTCGTCACGAGGGATGCCATCGCAGAGCATCTATGGGGCGATAATTATGATGTTTTAGAGAACTTTGATTTCCTGTACTCTCACATTAAGAATCTGAAGAAGAAAATGGCCGAAGGCGGATCACGGGATATGATCAAGAACGTTTACGGAGTCGGTTATAAGTTTCTGGGAATATGAAGCTTATTCTGAGGAATTCCCTGTATTTTCTGGTGCTGGTAATCGTTATTCTGGGCGCAGGAACCGCCATGCTGTACTCTTCCCTGCTGTCGTTTAGCAACGATGAGAAGTTTGATGAAATCTACCGCAAGAAAAGAGAAATAACAGAAGTAGCAGCCCATAGCGATGAATCCGGGCTGACAGATTATGCTAAAAATCGTGAAGGCCTTGTCCTTAGAAAAGTGAAGGCAAGTCCGGGTTTGGATACGGTAGCAAGTACAGAGGATGCCGTCTATTTTGATTCCCTGCAACACGAAGAAGTAGAGTACTATACCATATCC
>JBBRLW010000245.1:0-4156 GCA_038231115.1 Bacteroidia bacterium | reverse complement strand
GCCAGCGGACCGTGCAGATAATAATTATACCGCGCATCATTGTCCCAGAACTGCCCATCTCTCGATGTCCAGACCTTTGTTATCCTGTTATCCGCATCATAGTCATAGCTATGATAAAATGCGTCCGATTTTCCCGGATTATAGCTCAACTGATTCACCTTGCCCGAGATCAGGTCATAATCATACTGCATCCGGAAATAGCCCTTGTGCGCCGTATCATAGCTTAACTCCCTGATATCCTGCACCAGATACTTCACATTTCCATGCACGTCATAGCTATAATGCGTCGCATACTGATACGGCTTTTTCCTGTCCTCCTTATAAAACGAAGCGCTGACTCTGTTCCTCAAATAGCCCTGTTTCCAGCCACTTTCCGGATCCTGCGGATGAATGTACCGGTACTAATCTTCAGCAACCGGGCTGAACTCCTTACACCAACGCCTTCTTTGACAAAGCTCTTAATGGTTTCATCCGGAACAGTGTAGCTATTGTATTTATAGTGATCCTGCTGAGACTTACCGCAGGATTTGCAGCGGTATTTCTGTGCGCCATTAGGCTGCTTTCCATTTTTGAGATTTTGCCATCACAGTATTTGCAATTGTTCATCAGTTAATCGGATGCATTACCGATAAGCTCTGAGGAGAGCAAATTTATACAATGGGGCAGAAGTATGACTGTATTGGCAACGAATCATATAACCAGAACCATTATTTTACTAATAATCAATGAAATGCGCAAAAATCAGTTAAGTGGATGCATTACCTCGGCCAGCAGTAATATAACCATTTGTTAACCAAAATTATACCTGAAAATTGAGAATTGGAAGCATGAACTAACTAACTATCTTTAAATAAGTACTCAAATACCAATTGTGAATTTCTAATATATTGTCATATGATAAAGACTGAGGATTATAAATGTTAGTATCTAAATCAAAATCATCTTCGTCTAAAGCTGAGTATAGTTCAATTCCTAAGTAGAAGGTTGAAGGGAAAGTATGGTCAGCCACTAATTGGCAGAATTTTCCAAATTCAATCATCCTTTCAGAACTATAATTCAAACTTGGTGAAAATATAAAATTCTCAGAAATAGTTATCTCTATCTTCATAGCCTTAGTAGAAAATACAAGATTTATACTCTTCTTTCCCGTATTAAATTCCTTAGTAAAGTTTAAAATCCCCCATTGTGTTTCTTTAGGAATATCATTGACTGTAAACGGCTCCAAAATATTCATACGGTAAATAGGAGTAAAAAAATCCTCCCCATATAGTGTTAGGGGATCAATTTTATTACTTTGTGAAAGGACAATATCTAGTATTTTTTTGATAGTGTCTATTGAAAGTGTTTTATAATGAAACACGCATTGAACGATGTTGCTGTCACTAATTATACTCATAATAACTATTTGCTTTTCTTGCTGAACTCAGCTTTCTTAATAGTTTGATCAATAGCAGAGGTCTTCCCTTCAATAAAAGTCACGAATTTGCCTGTGTTTTGGTCAATTCTAACAGTCATTTTGGTAGCTTCACTATATACATCAATTACGTTTAACTTGCCTCTCGATGTCTCCTTTATTTCTACAGATGCCGATGGAGTCGAAAGCGTTTTCTCAACCATTTCTGTAGCCATTTGAAAACCTTCCTTGCTCTTTTCAAATCTTGGTAATTCATTTTTACCGATTTTTGCCCCTAATTTCTTAGCCATTGCTGCCGCATTACTGTTCATCCATTTATTGACGCTTAATCTTATAGCTCTACCTTCGTCATCAAATCCTCCTGGCAATTGAACCTGTCCTGATTCATCAAATAATCCTACAACCAACGCAGTAGTTGCAACTGCGGTGCGTTGTGCAATCGGGTTAGTTATAAACCACAATGCTTTAGATGCTATCCAATGCGCTATTGCTGGTGCTAATATAACCCCAAAACCCACACTAGCTCCTGCTATTGCACCTGGTGCCGCTCCTCTTATAAATTCGGGAGATTTAATCGTTTTTCTCTCGATTTCCGCAGCTTTAGGTGATGTAAGACTTAAGCCTCCCATAAATCCTCCATAGCCAGGCTCTCCTGGTTCTAATCCATCAATATCAACGAATTTAATTGGGTTATTTCCAGAATGTTGATAAGGAGTATACCAAGGATATTCTTTAGAAATCGGATCAACGCTGATAAACCTTCCCGTCAACACGTCATACATACGCATACCATAGTTCTGATAACCCGTTTGCCCGTCGGTTTCCTTGCCATTGAATCCGAATCTGTACTTTGTCATGCTCCAGTTTCTGCCTGGTTTGGATGCTCCGAAAGCGTAATAATCACTCGCTGTTCTAATAGCCGGCTTATACTGCATTACCATAGAATCCGGCGGAATTATTGTAGGCATGCTGTCCACCTTCCGATCACTTACCGTTGCTAACACATTACCCAAGTGGTTAGATAACTCATATGATTTGGTGCCCATCCATCTGTACGATCCACCTCTCGGAATCTTTAGCCGATACGTTACCGCAACCGAGCCAGTTTGAAGACAGTCCTGCTTGGGCCATACGATATAATTGCCTAACGATTTTTGCAGTACCGTATCCGCATTCAGCACGCCCAATCTCTTCGATCCGTACATATCAAGCTCGGTCAGTTTAAGACTGTCCCGGACTACTCCCGAACCTAATGATTTGATTTCTCTCTTATACGTGGCCATCACAGTTGCTTGCGCATCACGAATATAGTGCTCATCGCTGAAAATCAGGAATCTTTATGACTTGCTCCAGGCGCTTTTCTACCGCCGGTGGAAGTACATTTGCGCCGCATGGCTCAGCAATGGATATATTTGGATGCGGTGCCGGACAGGAATCGGTATATACGCTGGGACAGGTCCGAGGTGGCACGGCGCCGGAAACGGAGGCATCTGCGGGCGATGGCACGCGAGTATGCGGATAATTATATCCGCTTCCTCCATCGGTATGAGATGGCGCTATCGGCACACTTCGGCGCGGTAATCAGGGAGCTGGATCAGCTGCGGGAAAGGTGCGGAGCGGGATCTGGCTTGCTCGGCACAGTCCGGCGATACCTTCTGCTCCGCAAATTCCGGCGGATATACCATCGGGAGCTGCAGGCTTTTGGATTTCAGGTGCTGAATCTGGCTCAGAAAGGGGCTATGTCCGGACTGGACGCGGCACTCCGATGCTGGAAGGCGGAGCTGCCGCAGCGTGTCCGCGCTATTCTAGAGGATCTGCCGGCGGAGGGTGTTCTCCCCGGATTTGCGGAGGCGTACAATGATTATGATGTCATCCGGAATGACGCCGCTCGCTTGAAATCAGAGAGTAAGGCGCTGATAAACATTCCCGCGAGGCCGCTGCATTGAAGAGAGAGATTCGGATTGTCCACAGGATGTCCACATTAATCCGGAAATTCTGCTTACCTTTGCGCCCTATTATTCCGATATAAAAAGGAGGACTATTATTAATGACAGAAAGAAACAGGAACGACAATTCTAATTCCGGCGGCAGAAATCCGTCCCGAGGCCGCAACGGCCGACGTGACGAGAGGCCTGAAGCTGAAAATGCGACTTCACTTCTGGAAGAGAACGACTCCCGCGTGGAGAAACGCTCTCTGAAAGACGACATCCGTAACAATGCAAAC
Source organism: Bacteroidia bacterium (assembly GCA_038231115.1). Taxonomy (GTDB): domain Bacteria; phylum Bacteroidota; class Bacteroidia; order CAILMK01; family CAILMK01; genus JBBRLW01. Next base: position 518 of record JBBRLW010000245.1, on the reverse strand, counting down.
CCATCCACTGAGGATTTTGACTGGGATTCTATAGGCTCCGATAACAAGAAGCCTTCTGCAGCCAAGTCAGCCGTCATGAGCGAAATGGAGGAAGCCTATGGCAATACCTTCAACGATGTTCAGGAAAAAGAGATCATCATGGGCAAGGTAGCCGCTATTACAAACAAAGATGTTGTAGTGAATCTCGGTTTTAAATCAGACGGATTAGTACCGCTTTCCGAGTTTAAGCATCATCCTGACCTGAAGGTAGGGGATGAGGTCGAGATTATCATCGAAGAAAAAGAGGATAAGAACGGCCAGATCGTAGTATCGCACAAGAAAGCCCAGGCAGAGCGTGCCTGGAACAGAATCGTTGAGGCACATGAAACGGAGCTTATTGTTTCCGGTGTCATCAGGGAGCGTACCAAAGGCGGAATGATCGTTGACCTGATGGGTCTCGAGGCCTTCCTGCCAGGATCGCAGCTGGATGTTAAGCCAATCAAGGATTATGATATTTATGTAGGCCAGACGATGGACCT
>JBBRLW010000244.1:0-4157 GCA_038231115.1 Bacteroidia bacterium | reverse complement strand
CGGTAACAGAGGAGTCTGCCTGTCCGATGCCTGCACTTTCCACGATGATCATATCGAATGCTGCGGCTTTGAGGACATTGATGGCGTCCTGCACGTGGGGAGATAGTGCGAGGTTGGCTTCACGGGTCGCCATGGAGCGCATGTAGATGCGTTCGTTATTAATGGAGTTCATGCGAATGCGGTCACCGAGCAAAGCTCCGCCGGTGCGGCGCTTGGAAGGATCTACGGAAATGATACCGAGGGTTTTTTCCGGATACTGGTGGATGAATCGGCGGACCAGCTCATCTACGAGGGAGGACTTTCCGGCACCTCCGGTACCGGTGATTCCAAGAATCGGCACCTGATTCTGCTGCGCCTGAGGCAGGATGCGCTCGCGAAAATCGGAGAGCGCATCCGGATGATTTTCCACAAAGGAGATGGCTTTGCCGATTTGCAAATGATTTTTGAGCGGGATTTCCTCCCAAATGATGTCGCTGAGGGCTAATACCGTCGGGAAATCACATTGCATCACGAGATCGTTGATCATTCCCTGAAGTCCCAAGGTACGTCCGTCATCAGGGGAGTATATTTTGGTGATTCCGTAGGCTTCCAGCTCCGAAATTTCGGAAGGCAGGATGACGCCGCCGCCTCCACCGAAGAGCTTGATATGTCCGGCGCCGCGCTCTTTGAGGAGGTCGTACATGTACTTGAAGTACTCTACGTGTCCGCCCTGATAGGAGGTCAGGGCAATTCCCTGGACATCTTCCTCGATGGCACAGTCGACGATTTCCTGCACGGATCGGTTGTGGCCGAGGTGGATGACCTCGCATCCGGTGGCCTGAATGATGCGGCGCATGATGTTGATGGCGGCATCATGACCATCGAAAAGGGATGCGGCGGTTACGATGCGGACTTTATTGACCGGCTTGTATATTTCCAGAGACTGGGACATATTTGTGCGAAATAATATGCTGCGAAATTAGCTATTCCCAAGCGAAGGCGGGAAAGGGATCAGATGTAAACTACCTGCCGAGATTTAGAGGCTGTTTGAGAGTCTGCCTAAAGCTTGTCCAAGCATTTGGCTCGACGGGATTTATAATCCCGTCGCGGTAAGGAAAAGGATTTGAAATCCCTTGGTTATTCAATGAACATAGAGCTGTGCATCTTACTATAGTCACTTATCTGCACAGGAATATTATGTCCAATTTCTGAAATGGGTTATATTAGTAGACCTTCCAGTAGACCTTCCTGGCCAGCATAATTGAGTGCGGAGGAAAAGATATACTCATGCGGCTCATATACAATCATCTCAGCAACAGGATTGCTATGAATATATCCAAGTTTCTGATTCATAAATGTAACGCTCTCAATTTCCTTCGCTTCATATCCGTCCTGCCAAAACTTATAACCGGTAATCTTCACGTCATTACTGCCCGCAAATCTGAAATGATTCAACATCCAGCTTCTACGGCTTTCAATTTCGTCTTCTATATCCCTGACAATTTTTTTCGAGGTGAATTTTTTAAAATCTCTAATGATGTCACTAATGGTGTTATTGCTTTGCTCATTGCTCCCTGCAATTAAATGGAGGTGATTGCTCATTAGGCACCAGGCGTAAAGATCGAGTCCTTTATGCTTCTGACAGTATTTTAGCGCATCTACTATAGTCAATTTGTGATTTATTCGGGTGAAGACATCGATCCATCCTACGACGGTCATGGTTATAAAGTAGATGCCGTCTTTATGTACCGGATTTTTAAGAGACATACGCGGGTAAATATATTATGCAGGGTAATCGGTGTAGGTTGTGGAGTGGGATTATGATCCTGTAGAGCGCAAGTTACAAGAAGACATCGGATTGAAAATCCTTACACTTGGTGCGACGGGATTATAAATCCCGTCGAGCGCGTAGGGTCGAGCGCGTAGGGTCGGTCGAGCACGAAAGGTCGGCGCATGTTTGGGCGAGTGTATTCGGGGGAGGGTTAGATTTGATATGCTGGTAAACTGGATCTATGGATTACTTGCAATTCTACTCAAACGAAGGAAATCCCCTAATTTTGAGCATTATTCTGATATGAAGAAAGTCCTTGTAGCCAATAGGGGGGAAATCTCCCTGCGAATTATGCGATCGCTGAAAGAAATGGACATCCGGACGGTTGCGGTGTACTCCGAAGCCGACCGTGATATGCCGTTTGTCCGGTATGCGGATGAGGGGTATCTGCTGGGTCCGGCGCCGAGCAATCAGTCGTACCTGCTTCAGGACAAGATCATCGGGCTGGCCAAGGATCATGACGTTGATGGAATCCATCCCGGATACGGATTCCTATCGGAGAATGCGGGATTTGCGCGCAAAGTCCGGGAGGCGGGACTGATATTTATCGGCCCGAGTCCGGAAGCGATTGATATGATGGGCAATAAGCTGGCGGCAAAGAATGCGGCGCTTCAGTATGATGTACCGCTTGTTCCCGGGACGGCAGAGCCGCTGACGGACCTTGCGGTGGCAAAAAAAGTCGCTGCGGAAATTGGCTTTCCGGTGCTGATCAAGGCGGCAGCCGGTGGCGGAGGCAAAGGAATGCGGGTAGTGGAGCAGGAATCGGAGTTTGAAGAACAGATAGAGCGGGCGCAATCGGAGGCGCTGGCGAGCTTCGGAGACGGATCGGTATTTCTGGAGAAGTATGTTGGCTCGCCAAAACATATAGAGGTGCAGGTGCTCAGCGATACGCATGGGAATCATCTGTATCTGTTTGAGCGGGAATGTTCCATACAGAGGAGGCATCAGAAGGTAGTGGAAGAAGCGCCTTCGGCAGTGGTGAATCCGGCATTGCGCCAGAAGATGGGGGAAGCCGCTATCCGCATTTCAAAGGCCTGTGATTATACGGGCGCGGGGACGGTGGAGTTTCTGCTGGATAAGGATGGCAGCTTTTATTTCCTGGAAATGAACACGCGCCTCCAGGTGGAGCATCCGGTTACGGAGATGATTACGGGCATTGATTTGGTGAAGGAACAGGTCCGGATTGCGCGCGGTGAGGCCATCGCGTTCTCACAGGAGGATTTGAAAATCAATGGCCATTCGATAGAGCTAAGGGTATATGCGGAAGATCCATCGAATAATTTTCTTCCGGATATAGGTCAATTGAAGACGTACAGGGTACCAGATGGCCCGGGCATCCGGGTGGATTCGGGATATGAGGAAGGTCAGCAGATTCCGGTGTATTATGACCCGATGATCGCGAAGATGACCGTCCACGGGGCAGACCGGACAGAGGCCATCGCGAAGATGAAGCGTGCCATTGATGAGTTCCGTCTGGAGGGTCTGAATACGACGCTCAGCTTCGGCAGATTTGTCATGGATCATCCGGCATTTGTGGATGGCAGCTTTGACACGCATTTTGTCCCGCGCTATTTCAGTCCGGAGGTATTGGTGAATCACTCCGAGGAAGGGGAGGAAGTCGCGGCACTCTTCGCCGCCTGGCTGAGTAAGAACAGCTCAGGGAAAGCATCCGATGTGCGTGTTTCCACGGGCGGGGAAGTATCGAACTGGCGGAAGCGGACGGAACTGAGGTAGGATCCGGCTCCGGCAAAATTGTTGTAGGGCGAGGTGCTTTATCCCGCAAAACCTGCGGATGAGCCAACACAAGCACCATGACCCGTAAAGAACAGATACTTATATTAATCCTGGCTATTGCGCAGTTCGCAAACGTCCTGGACTTTGTAATTATGCTCCCGATGGGTCCGCAACTGATGCGGGTATTCGATATCAATACACATCAGTTTGGACTGCTGGTCTCCTCGTATAATCTGGCGGCGGCATTCATGGGACTGGCAGGTGCTTTTTTCTTAGATCGGTTCGACCGAAAATCTGCCCTGCTCTTTGCCTTTTGCGGATTTACAATCGGTACGCTGCTTTGTGGCATAGCCGACTCCTATTCTACCCTGCTCACACTGAGATTTGTGACGGGCTTATTCGGTGGAATTACAAGTACGATCATTTATGCGATTATTGGAGATACGATTCCGAATGAGCGCAGGGCGCGGGCGATGGGAATGGTGATGGCTTCGTTCTCTGTGGCCTCGATTGCAGGGATACCGTTATCGATGTATCTGGCGGAAAAATTCAGCTATCATAGTCCGTTTATGTTCATTGGAAGCGTGGCGGCGCTGGGCTGCTTCCTGATTGT